>QGUO01000366.1 GCA_003242495.1 Pseudomonadota bacterium
GGAGTGCACATCCGCGACGTGCTCGATGCCGTCGCCGCGCATCATCCCGGCCTGATCGAGAAATTCGGCGGGCATGCCATGGCGGCGGGACTGACCCTGCGCGCGGATCGCCTGGAAGCGTTCCAGGTGGCCTTCGACCAGGAAGTGCGCCGCTGGCTGACGCCCGAGGACGCCCGCGGGGTGATCCACTCGGACGGTGAGCTGGCGGGCGACGAGCTCTCGCTGGTCAGCGCGCGCGCGGTGCGCGAAGCCGGCCCCTGGGGGCAGGCGTTTCCCGAGCCCCTGTTCGACGGGCGCTTCGGCGTGCGCGCGGTGCGGGTGCTCGGCGAGCGGCACCTGAAGCTCAAGGTGCGTGCGCTCATCGGCTCCGAGTGGGGGCCCGAGTGCGAGGCGATCGCCTTCCGGCATTTCGACCACGACGATGCGCCGGTGGTACGAGCGGCCGATCGCATCGAGCTTGCATACCGGCTGGACGTGAATCGCTACAACGGCAGCGAACGGTTGCAGCTCGTGGTGGAACACCTCGCGCGCGAGGACTGACGGGCCGCGAGCGGCCCGCGGTGTCACGCTGCCGGTGACGGCGTCCGCGACGGCTTGCACTGCGTACGTCGCGCATCGACACGGGGTGCGCTCCCCGCGCTGCGGGGCGCGGTCCGTTGCCGAGGCGGCGCCGGCCCCGTGGTATCATGGGCGGGTTTCAATTCACACATCCCCCGAGCCCATGGAAATCAATCCCATTCGTCGCACTCTCGAAGACCTTGCGCAGCGCAGTGAGGCGCTCAGGAGGTATCTTTGACTACGATGCGAAGAGCGAACGGCTCGCGGAGGTGAATCGCGAGCTCGAGGAACCCGACGTCTGGAACGTGCCGGAACGCGCCCAGGAACTGGGTCGCGAGCGCGCGCGCCTGGCGGGCGTGGTCGAGACGCTCGATCGCATCCGCACGGGCCTCGACGATGCCGGCGAGTTGCTCGAGTTGCTGTCCGAGGACGACGACGAGGCGGGCATGCGCGAGGTGGAAGCGGACGTGCAGCGCCTCGAACGCGAGCTCGAAAGGCTCGAGTTCCAGCGCATGTTTCCCGGCGAGATGGACTCGCGCAACGCATTCCTCGACATCCAGGCCGGCGCGGGCGGCACCGAGGCGCAGGACTGGGCGCAGATGCTGCTGCGCATGTATCTGCGCTGGGGCGAGGCGCACGATTTCAAGACCGAGATCGTCGAGATCAGCGAAGGCGAAGTGGCGGGCATCAAGAGCGCCACGGTGAGCTTCATCGGCGAATTCGCCTACGGCTGGCTGCGCACCGAGACCGGCGTGCACCGACTGGTGCGCAAGTCGCCCTTCGACTCCAACGCCCGTCGCCATACCTCCTTCGCCTCGGTGTTCGTCTCGCCCGAGGTCGACGACGACATCCAGATCGATGTGAACCCGGCCGACCTGCGCGTCGACGTATACCGCTCGAGCGGCGCGGGCGGACAGCACGTCAACAAGACCGAGTCGGCGGTGCGCATCACCCACATGCCGACCGGCATCGTGGTGGCCTGCCAGGCGGAACGCAGCCAGCACAAGAACCGCGACAAGGCGATGAAGATGCTCAAGGCCAAGCTCTACGAGCTCGAGGTCAACAAGCGCAACGCCGCCGCCAAGGTGCTCGAGGACTCCAAGGACGACGTGAGCTGGGGGCACCAGATCCGTTCCTATGTGCTCGACCAGTCGCGCATCAAGGACCTGCGCACCAACGTGGAGGTCGGCAACACCGCGGCCGTTCTCGACGGTGACATCGATCAGTTTCTCGAGGCGAGCTTGAAGCAGGGCCTGTAATCTCATGTCGAACGCCACAGACACTCGCACCCACGCGCCCGCCGCGACGGACAAGCCCGACGAGAACAAGCTGATCGCCGAGCGTCGCGCCAAGCTCGCGAAGCTGCGCGACGCGGGCAATGCCTACCCGAACGATTTCCGGCGCGATGCGCTCGCCGACCAGCTGCTCACCGCCTACGACGCGCATCCGCCGGAGTGGTTCGAGGCGAACCCGGTGCGCGTCAAGGTGGGCGGGCGCATGATGGCCAAGCGCGTCATGGGCAAGGCGAGCTTCGCGAAGATCATGGACCGCTCGGGGCAGATCCAGCTGTTCCTCGAGCGCGAGGCGCTCGGCGAGACCTACGAGGCGTTCAAGAGCTGGGACGTCGGCGACATCCTCGCGGCCGAGGGCGTGTTGTTCAAGACGCGCACCGGCGAGCTGTCGGTGCGCGTGAGCACGCTCAGGATCCTGGTGAAGTCGTTGCGTCCGCTGCCCGACAAGTGGCACGGGCTCGCCGATCAGGAGACGCGTTATCGCCAGCGCTATGTCGACCTGATCATCAATCCCGAGAGCCGGCGCGTGTTCCAGACGCGCACGCGCATCGTGCAATATCTGCGCAGCTTCCTCGACGCGCTCGATTTCATGGAAGTCGAGACGCCGATGATGCAGCTCATTCCCGGCGGCGCGCTCGCGCGTCCGTTCGTCACTCACCACAATGCGCTGGACATCGATTTGTACCTGCGCATCGCGCCGGAGCTGTACCTCAAGCGCCTGGTGGTGGGCGGCTTCGAGCGCGTCTACGAGATCAACCGCAACTTCCGTAACGAGGGAATCTCCACGCGCCACAATCCCGAGTTCACCATGCTGGAGCTCTACCAGGCGTACGCCGATTACGGCGATGTGATGGCGCTGGTGGAGCGCATGTGCCAGGGCATCTGCGATACCGTGTACGGCTCGCGTCAGGTGAGCTACCAGGGCCAGGTGTTCGATTTCTCGCAGCCGTTCCGCCGCGTGACCGTCGAGGACCTCATCGTGCACTTCAACCCCGGGATCGAGCGCTCGCGGTTGCGTGACGTCGAGTATCTGCGTGCGCGTTGCGATCAGTTGGGCATCCCTTATCAGCCGGGGGAGGGCGCCGGCAAGCTGCAGATCGAGATCTTCGAGAAGACCGCCGAGGCCCACATCATGGCGCCGACCTTCGTGTATGCCTATCCGGCGGAAGTCTCGCCGCTGGCGCGACGCAACGATGCCGATCCGTTCATCACCGATCGCTTCGAGTTCTTCGTCGGTGGTCGGGAGCTGGCCAACGGCTTTTCCGAGCTCAACGATCCGGAGGACCAGGCGGCGCGCTTCAAGGAGCAGCTCGCGCGCAAGGCGCAGGGCGACGACGAGGCGATGCAATACGACGCCGATTACATCCGTGCGCTCGAGTACGGCCTGCCGCCGACCGCCGGCCTGGGCGTGGGCATCGACCGGCTGGTGATGCTGTTCACCGATTCGCCGTCCATCCGCGACGTCCTGCTGTTTCCCTACATGCGCCCGGAGTAAGGGCGGCGAGGGCGGGGCCGCCCGGGTTCCCCGCGCAGCGCGCCGCTCACGGCGCGCAGCCCGTCAGGCGTTCCATTGGTGCTTGCTGCCGACGCGCCGGGCGCCGGCGCGCTCAGGTCCCCGTCGGCACCGTGTAGGGCAGCTCGAGGCGCGTGAGGGTGGCGCGCGGATCGCTCTCGAGCCGCAGCGGTGCGTCCAGCTGCGCCAGGCTGATCACGGCCAGCACCTCGCAGCCGCCGTCGATCGTTGCCGAGTCCACCACTTCGCCGGCGTGCGTGTCTCCGGCGAGCACGCGCGTGCCCGGTGCCGGCGCGGGCCACGGGCTGCGAAAGCGGAACATGCGCCGCTTGACGCTGCCGCGAAAGTGCATGCGGGCGATGATCTCCTGGCCGGTGTAACAGCCCTTCTCGTAGCTCACGCCGCCGAGCAGGTCGAGATTGAGCATGGGCGCGATGAAGGTCTCGTGGGTCGCCGCATAGACCTGCGGCAGGCCGGCGCGGATGTCTGCGCGGCGCCAGGCCTCGCAGCGCGCCGCATCGGTCTGGCGCGAGTACTCGGCGGGCGCGAGCAGGAGCATGCGCGGCGCCTCGGCCGAAGGCCAGTCGATGAGACTCACGCCGTCACACTCGATGTGTGCGCGCGCGCCGAACGGCGGGGGGGCTGTCGCGGCAGGCGCGCCCGCCGGGTCCGCTGCGGCGCTCTCGGGAATGGATTTCGACAGCGCGGCGGCGGCCTCGGCATCGAGCAGATAGGGCACCAGTCGGTCGGCGCCCGGCTCGAGTTGCACCTTGGCGCGCAGCACGTACTTGCGCAGCCGGGCCAGCGT
>QGUO01000367.1 GCA_003242495.1 Pseudomonadota bacterium
GGCGTTGAACGAGTGCGTGGACAGCATGTGCACCTCGTCGATGAGGTACACCTTGTAGCGGCCACGCGCCGGTGCGTACTGCACGTTGTCGAGCAGCTCGCGCGTATCGTCGACCTTGGTGCGCGAGGCGGCGTCCACCTCGATGAGGTCGACGAAGCGGCCCTCGTCGATCTCCCGGCAGGCCGTACATTGCCCGCATGGCGTGGGCGTCACGCCCGTCTCGCAGTTGAGCGACTTGGCCAGGATGCGCGCAATGGTCGTTTTACCGACGCCGCGCGTGCCGGTGAACAGGAAGGCGTGGTGCACGCGCCCCGATTCCAGGGCATTGACCAGCGCCCGCATGACATGTTCCTGGCCGGCCAGCTCCCCGAAGCTGCGGGGTCGCCATTTACGGGCGAGAGCGAGATAGGACATCAATCCCTCTGATTGGGCCCTCTGACTGGGGCATCTGACCTGGAGGCGGCCCGCGCCGGCACCTCTCCGGCGCCCGGTTGCGCCGCTACCGTTGCTCCCTTCCGGGCCTGGCGGGGTTCACGGTTGACCGTCGCGGAGAAACCGACGCGAGCCGCCATTGAAGCGCAAGCGCATCCGGCCGGCAGGAAAAATCCTGCGAGGAGCCGTCTCCGAAGGAGCGCGCACTATACACCAAGGGCGTCGCCCTGTTCATTACCCCCGGCCGCGGTAGGGCGCCACGCCCTGCTCCGGGATCCACACCCCGGCCGGCGGCGGACCGCTCTGCCAGAACACATCTATGGGGATGCCGCCGCGCGGATACCAGTACCCCCCGATCCGCAGCCAGCGCGGCGTCAGGAAGGTCATCAGCCGATCGGCGATTGCGATGGTGCAGTCCTCGTGGAAGGCGCCGTGATTGCGGAACGAGCCGAGATACAGCTTGAGGGACTTGCTCTCCACCAGCCAGCGCCGCGGCACATAGTCGATCACCAGGTGCGCGAAATCCGGCTGGCCGGTGACCGGGCACAGTGACGTGAACTCCGGGACCGTGAAGCGCGCCAGGTAGCGCTTGGTGGGATGCGGATTCGGCACGCGCTCGAGCACCGCCTCCTCGGGCGACTCGGGCCACGGCGTGCTGCGCCCGAGCTGCTCGAGCGGCGCCTGCGTCCGGGCCGGGGAACGGGTTTTTCGTTTACTGCTCGCCATGGCGGACCGTGGTTACAGGATCTCCGAAGCGTAATCCGCCAGCCGCGAGCGCTCGCCGCGCATCAGGGTGATGTGCCCGGAATGCGCCCAGCCGCGGAAGCGGTTGACGGCGTAGGTGAGCCCGGAAGTGGTCTCGGTGAGGTACGGCGTGTCGATCTGGGCGATGTTGCCCAGGCACACGATCTTGGTGCCCGGCCCGCCGCGCGTGATCAGGGCCTTCATCTGCTTGGGCGTGAGATTCTGCGCCTCGTCGAGAATGATGTAGCGATTGAGGAAGGTGCGCCCGCGCATGAAGTTGAGCGAGCGGATCTTGATCCGGTTGCGCAGCAGGTCGTTGGTCGCGGCCCGGCCCCAGTTGCCGCCTTCCTGGCTTTGTGTGAGCACCTCGAGGTTGTCCATGAGCGCGCCCATCCAGGGCTCCATCTTCTCCTCCTCGGTGCCGGGCAGAAAGCCGATGTCCTCGCCCAGCGGAATCGTCACGCGCGTCATGATGATCTCGCTGAAGCGGTTGCTCTCCAGCGTTTGCGCCAGTCCCGCCGCCAGCGTGAGCAGCGTCTTGCCGGTGCCCGCCGGGCCGAGGATGGTGACGAAGTCGATCTCGGGGTCGAGCAGCAGGTTGAGCGCGAAGTTCTGCTCGCGATTGCGCGCGGTGATGCCCCAGATGCTATTGCGCTCGGTGCGATAATCGCGCACCAGCTCGATGACCGCGCCATTGCCCTCCTTGCGCCGCACCACGGCTTCCAGGCCCTCGGCGTCCGGCTCGTACAGGAACTGGTTGACGTGCCACTCGCGGGTCATCGGACCCTGCACGCGGTAGAAGGTGCGCGCCTGCTCCTGCCAGGACTGCATGCCCTTGCCGTGGCGCTCCCAGAAATTGGCGGGCAGCTCCTGCGCCCCGGTATAGAGCAGGTCGGCATCTTCGATGGTCTTGTCGCTGTAGTAATCCTCGGCGTGCACGCCGATGATGGCCGCCTTGATGCGCAGATTGATGTCTTTCGAGACCAGCGTGACCCGGGCGTCCGGGTACTCGCGCTGCAGCGCCACGGTCTGGCCGAGGATGGCATTGTCGGAGCCGTGCCCGGGCAGCGTGTCCGGCAGCCCGCCCTCGAGCACCCGGGTCTGGAAGAACAGGCGCCCGGAAGGCGGTTTCGCGGCGCCGGGGGCGCCGTTGCCGCCGTTGAAATACCGTTCGTAGGGCAGCTCCAGGCCGCGGTCGATCTGGGTCTTGGTGGCATTGGCCATCAGGTCGTCGAGAAAGCGACTGACCTGGCGCACGTTGCGGGCGGCCTCCGACAGGCCCTTTTTGCCGGCGTCGAGTTCCTCGAGCACGGTCATGGGGATGAAGATGTCGTGCTCTTCGAAGCGGAAAATCGCCGTCGGGTCGTGCATCAATACATTGGTATCGAGCACGAAAATGCGCCGCTGTGCCGCACGCTTGCCGCGCGCGGCCGGGCGCCTCCTCGAATCCGGAATGTCGACTTTCCGCATGGTCGGGGAGGTCTCGCTCACAAGGCCTTCGCGGCCGCCAGGACTTCCTCGGCGTGCCCGGGCACCTTCACCTTGCGCCACTCGCGACGCAGGACGCCGCGCTCGTCGATCAGGAAGGTGCTGCGCTCCACGCCCATGTACTTGCGGCCATAGAGGCTTTTTTCCTTGATGACGTCGAACAGCTCGCAGACCGCGCGGGTCTCGTCGGAGAGCAGGTCGAACGGAAAGGCGAACGCCTCACGGAACTTCTCGTGCGACTTGATCGAATCCGGCGAGATGCCCACGACCAGCGTGCCGGCACGCTTGAACGCCGGGTACAGGTCGCGGAACGCCTCGCCCTCGCGCGTGCAGCCCGGGGTGTTGTCGCGCGGGTAGAAGTAGACCACCAGCTTCTTGCCGGCCGCATCGGCGAGCTTCCAGGTCTTGCCGCCGGTGGCGGGTAGCGCAAACGCCGGGACCTTCTTGTCCAGGGCGACCTTCCTGCCCGTCCTGGCGTTCGGGGCGGGCGCGCGCGCCGCGGTCGATTCCGGCTTGCGGGTGGCCGGGCGCGCGGAACGCGGCGCGGCCTTGGCTTTAGGACTTGACCGGTTCGAGGATGGCATCGAGGTTGAGCTGATCGCAAAGATCCATGAATTCCTCGCGCAGGGCGGCGATGTGCACCTTCGACGGGATGTGCACCGTCATCTGCACCGCGAACATCGGCGCACCGGTGTGCGCCGCTGCGTAGCTGCGCGTGTTCAGCTCGGCGATGTCGATACCGCGGGAGCTGAAGAAGCCCGCCAGGCTGTGCACCACGCCCGGCTGGTCCAGGCACACCACGTCCACCGAGTAGGTGAGCACGTCGGTGCGCGGCGGACGCTGCTCGGTGCGGCGCACGAGCACGGTGATGCCGGTGGCGTCGCTGAAGCGCTTGAGCTCGGTTTCGAGCTTGGCAAGGGTGTGCCAGTTGCCCGAGACCAGCAGCAACATCGCGAACTCGTTGCCGAACGAGCTCATGCGGCTGTCGACGATGTTGCCGGAGCAGTCGAGCACCAGCCGCGTCAGGTCGTAGACCAGGCCGGTACGATCGCCACCGAGCGCGGAAATAACAATGAACTGCATCGAACGAGGAGACATATTTGACGGAGCACCAGTGTACAGGCAACCGTGCGAGGCGGAAACCGCACGCAGGCGGCCCTGCTCCGGGCCGGACCTGGCGCAGGGCCGTGCTGCGGTCCTTGCGCGGCGCGGCGTGCGACCAGTACGATTCCGCTCTCTTTCCGGCATGAGATCCCCATGTTCAGCGGCAGCATCGTAGCGATCGTCACGCCCATGCAGGCGGACGGCGCGGTGGACTACAACGCCCTCGACCGGCTGGTCGACCTGCATGTCGAGCACGGCACCGACGCCATCGTGGCCGTCGGCACCACCGGCGAGGCGGCGACGCTGAGCGTCGAGGAACACCTGGAAGTCATCCGGCGCGTGGTTGCACGCGCCGCCAAGCGCGTCCCGGTGATCGCCGGGACCGGCGCGAACGC
>QGUO01000368.1 GCA_003242495.1 Pseudomonadota bacterium
ACCAGTGCCGCGCCGACCACGCTACCGCTGCCGTTGAGCAGCGAATTCATCGCGTCCGGCAGCTCACAGTCCTGGACGGCGGCGCTCACCGCCTGCGCCACGAGCTCGGCCGTGCCTGGATGCGCGGAATGTCCCTTGACGATGACCGGGCAGCCGGCGGCCAGGGCGGCCGCCGTGTCACCCCCGGCGACCGAGAACGCCAGCGGGAAGTTGCTGGCGCCGAACACCGCCACGGGTCCCAGCGGAATCTTGCGCTGACGCAGGTCGGGGCGCGGCAACGGCTTGCGGTCGGGTTGCGCGGGGTCCACTCGCAGGCCCAGCCAATGTCCTTTGCGCAGCTCGTCCGCGAACAACCGGAGCTGGTTGGCGGTTCGGGCGCGCTCCCCGGTCAGCCGTGCGAGGGGCAGGGCGGTTTCGGCATGCGCGCGCTCGAGCAGCGCGTCGCCGAGCCCCAGGAGCCGATCGGCGATGGTCTCGAGAAAGCGCGCCCGCGACTCGACGTCGATCTCGCGATACACGTGAAACGCGGCCCACGCGCGTTCGCAGGCCGCCGCGACGTGTGTCGCGCCGGCGCTGCTGAACCCCGGATCGAGCCGCTCGCCGGTCGTCGGATTCAGGGCGAAGAAGGTTTCGGACGTGGCAACGCGCTCGTTGCCGATGAAAAGCGCTCCGGAAATGCTCATCTGCGTTCACCTCGTCGTCATCGGTGCGGGCATGGCGCAGGCCGCGAGCCCGCCCGGCCGGATAGGCGTCGGCCGCGGGCCGGCCGCCGCGGGATGCGTCAGTGGTTGTGCCGCGGTGTCTTCGTGGCGACACCGCGATACTTCAGGGCCATTTCCATGACCGCGCCGCCGTCGAGCTGACCGACCGTCTCCCGATACAGCTCCTGCCAGGGCGTGGCGCTCGGTGGCACCGGCGGTGGTCCGGCGCGCTTGCGCCGTGCGATTTCCTCGGGATCGACCAGCATGTCGCAACGCCCCGTCGCCAGGTCGATGCGAATCCTGTCGCCGGTGCGCAGCCAGGCCAGGCCGCCGCCGGCGGCGCTTTCCGGCGCAGCGTTGAGAATCGACGGGCTGTCGGAGGTGCCCGATTGGCGGCCGTCGCCAATGGTCGGCAGACTGCGAATGCCGCGTCTGAGCAGGGCGTCGGGCGGCTGCATGTTCACCACTTCCGCCGACCCCGGCCAGCCCAACGGGCCGGCGCCGCGGATCACCAGAATGGTGCGCTCGTCGATCTCGAGCGCCGGATCATTGATGCGGGCGTGATAGTCCTCGGAACTCTCGAACACCACGGCACGCCCCTCGAAGACTTCGCCGTGCACCAGGAAACGACGGCGGAAATCGGCCGAGATGACACTGGTTTTCATGATGGCGAAATCGAACAAGTTGCCGCTCAGCACCAGGAACCCGGCGCGCTCCTGGAACGGTTCCTCGTAGCGGGCGATCATTTCGCGATCGTTGCTCTCGCGGCCGGTGATGTTCTCGCCGAGCGTGCGCCCGGTCACGGTCAACACCGAGCCATCGATGCGGTTGGCGCGCAGCAACTCACACAGCACGGCAGGCACGCCCCCGGCGCGATGGAAGCGTTCGCCCAGGTACTTGCCCGCGGGTTGCATGTTCACCAACAGCGGCACGTCGCGGCCGTATTCCATCCAGTCGCGGGGCGTGAGGTCGATGCCCGCATGGCGCGCCATGGCCACCAGATGCGGTTGCGCATTGGTGGAGCCGCCGAGCGCCGCGATGGCGGCGATGGCGTTCAGGAAGGCGGGCCGCGTGAGGATCTTCGAGGGGCGCAGATCCTCGTAGGCCATCTCCACGATGCGCCGCCCGGTCGCATAGGCCATTTGTCCACGCTCGCGGTAGGGGGCCGGAATCGCCGCGCAGCCCGGCAGCGACAGCCCGAGCGCCTCGGCCACGGCGTTCATGGTCGACGCCGTGCCCATGGTATTGCAGTGGCCAATGGACGGTGCGGAGGCGGCGGCCGCCTCCAGGAACTCACGTTCGTCGATCTCGCCCGCGGCGAGCCGGCGTCGCGAGCGCCAGATCACCGTGCCGGAACCCACCAGCTCGCCGTCGTGCCAGCCGTCGAGCATCGGTCCGCCGGAGAGCACGATGGCGGGGATGTCCACCGTGGCCGCCGCCATGATGCCGGCCGGGGTGGTCTTGTCGCAGCCGGTGGTGAGCACGACGGCATCGATGGGATAGCCGTGCAGCACCTCGACCAGTCCGAGATAGGCGAGATTGCGATCCAGCGCCGCGGTCGGTCGCCGGCAATTCTCGAAGATCGGATGCACAGGAAACTCCATGGGGATGCCCCCGGCGTCGCGAATGCCTTCGCGCACGCGTTTGGCTGTCTCCAGGTGCACGCGGTTGCAGGGCGTCAGATCGCCGCCGGTCTGTGCGATGCCGATGATGGGCTTGCCGGACAGCAGCTCCGCCGGCGTGAGTCCGTAGTTCATGAAGCGCTCGAGGTAGAGCGCCACCATGTCGAGATGTGCCGGATCGTCGAACCAGTCGCGCGAGCGAAAGCGGGGTGAGCGCCGGGCTTCGGTTTCAGAGGCCATGAGCAATCTGCCCTTGCTGTCGGCCGGCGACGGCCACGCGCGCGCGGAACAGACCGCCGGCGAGCGGCTGCTCGGCGCGCTGGCGGTCATCGAGTCCTTTCCACGCCGTGGTGATGTACAACGTGCGCAGGTCCTCGCCGCCAAAGGCCGCCTTGGTGACGTTGGCGCACGGCAGCTCCAGTTTGCCGATGAGCTTGCCGTCAGGCGCGTAGCGCGCGACGCCCCATCCGCCATACAGCCCGGTCCATACGTAACCCATCGAATCTACGATCGGACCGTCGGGATAGCCGGTCTCGATGCGCGCAAAAACGCGCTTGTCGGAGAGCACGCCGTCCTCGGCGCGCGCGAACGCGTAGATCGTCCGCGCGAGCGTGTCGGTGTGGTACAGCGTGCGCCCGTCGGGACTTTCCGCGGGACCGTTGGTGATGACGTAGCCGTCGTCGCGCCGTATGCAGCCGCGGTCCGTGAGTTGATACAGCGCGCCGGTGGGCGCACGTTCCTCGTCATCCATCGAGCCGAACCAGAGATAGCCGCGGGAATCGACGAACCCGTCGTTCAGCCGGTTGCCCGGCTTGTCGGGCTCGACCTGGTGCAACGGCGAGAATGCGCCGGTCTCGGGATCGAATCGATGCAGCCCGGTTTTCAGGCCGCAGACGAAGCCGCCATCGCGCGCCGGCAGAATGAATCCCGGCTGCGCCGGCGCCGGCCAGGAATCGCGCGCTCCGCTCGGCTCGTGATAGCGGTGAATGGCTTGGCCCTTGATGTCCACGAACCACAGCGCCTGCTCGGTCGCGGACCACACGGGACCTTCGCCCAGCTGCGCACCGACCGGCCAAACGCATTCGACGAAATTGTTCATGAGTGCAGTCATCGGAGCAGCCTCGTGCGCGAAACCTGGACCGTAGAGGCGTTCCCGCCCGTTACGCGTGAACGCTGCGGGATCCGCCCTCGCGTCAGCAATATCCCGCGTCGACCCAATAACTGTGACCCGTACAGTAGCGCGCATCGTCCGCGGCCAGGAACAGCACCATGGATGCGACGTCCACCGGCTCGACGCGCACCTTCATGCATTGCTGCGCGATGATCTTGGCTTCCTCCTCCGGCGTGTGCCACAGCGCCGTCTGACGCGGCGTGCGCACCGCGCCGGGAATGACGCAGTTCACGCGGATGTTCGCGTCGCCCAGGTCGCGCGCCAACGCGCGGGTCAGGCCCTCGATCCCGGCCTTGGCGGTCTGGTAGACCAGCAGTTCCGGCAACCCCAGATGCCACGAGACCGAGCCGAGATTGATGATGGAGCCGCCGCCGCGGCGCTTCATGCCGGGAATCACCGCCTGTGCGGCGAAGAAATGATGGCGCAGGTTGACCGCCAGACGCTCTTCCCAGTAGGCCGGCGTGATGTCCTCGAGCGCGTGGCGATCGTCATTGGCCGCATTGTTGACCAGCGCATGCACCGGTCCTGCCTGCGACTCGATACGCGCCAGCGTTGCGTGGATGGCCTCGAGGTCGGTCATATCGCAGTGCAGGTACTCGGACGCGCCGTAGAGACGGTCGACCAGGGATCGCGTCGCCTGCTCGGGGATGCCG
>QGUO01000369.1 GCA_003242495.1 Pseudomonadota bacterium
GCGTCTTCTTCGGTTACTTCGCCGGACAGATGCTCGGGCCCGGCATTGCATGGCTCAGCGTGCTGACCGCGGCAATCCTGGGCAATGTGCTCAATGGCCTGTTGATGCCACCGACACGCTCCAGCCTGGGCGCCTCCACCGCGGTGTTCGCCACGCTCGGCCTGGTGGCCGCCTGGTCCTGGCGGCGGGGCGCAACGGGCGGCCGGCCGCAATGGGCCCGCCGCTGGGCGCCGCTCGTCGCAGGCATTGCATTACTGGGCTTTACTGGCACGGGTGGCGAGAACACCGATGTGCTCGCGCACCTCGCCGGCTTCGCTGGGGGCGTGCTCGTCGGCATCGCCCACGCGCGCTGGCCGATCGCGCAACGCGCCGGTCCGCGCGCGCAGCTCATCGCGGGCGTCACCGCGCTGCTGACCGTCCTGACGGCCTGGGGCTGGGCGATCCTGGGGACCTCCGGAGTCTCATGAGCAAACGGCTGGCCGGGCGCGGCGCGCCCGGCCGGCGGCGCGTGCAACTAGCGCACCGTGCCACGTCTGAAGAGATTGACGATCGCCAGCAGAATGACCGCGCCGACCAGCGACACGAGGAATGTTCCGATGGTTACGCCTTCATTGATCGTTCCTACACCGATGAGCGGCGAAATGATCAGTCCTGCCAGGAACGCACCCACGATACCGACGATGATGTTGAGCAGAATGCCTTGCTGAGCGTTGGTGCGCATGATGATGCTCGCCAGCCAGCCGACCACGCCGCCCACGATCAACCAAACCAGTATGCCCATGTTCCCTCCTCGGTGGTCACGAACCCATGGTGCATGCGAACAATGGCGCGCGACCGGGCTAAGTTCCGGTGGATTCCTCACGGCCCCAACCGCGAAACGAGCCTGGCGATGACGGCTCGTGCGGGATTCTCCGGCAGGTATCGCACTGCGACCGTCGTGCCTTCCGCCGGCAGCGACGCGCTCATCCCCCACGCCGAGCGACGGTCCACGTGACAACAACGCAGCGCCTGGGCGGATCCCTCGGGACGAAACTCGAAATAGATGCGCGGGAAGCTGCCGGCGAGCGGCGGCCGCCAGATGCGGGTCACCACGCCATGTGCCAGCTGGCCGCGGCGGGCGATATCATGCTGCAACTGCGCCGCGCGCGTCGTGGCCCGCTGAGATGCAATCATTGCGATCAGCACACCGGCGACGAACGACATGAGGGGAACGAGGTAGACAGGCATGTGTAATCCGTTCTCCTGTGATTGGCCAACGACCCAAGCGCTCGCACGAACCCGAAACACGACTCGAATCAGGTTCTTGGAGCGTCGAACCTGGATCATGCCGCGTGCGCGCCGGCCGCGCAGGTGCAGGTGGGAAATTTCATGGTTCGCCCCATGGTCGTCCGGGCGAGCCGCCTTGGAGCGCGTCCGAGATGTTCTTACACCGCGCCGCCTTGGTCGTGCGTGCGACAGCCCCCGGGAACTGCCAGGTGGCGCCGAGATTTGGTGAGCATGGGGCCCGCACCAGCCTTTTCCCCTCTTTGAGACGCGCCGTGCTTCGCAGAGGCCGCAGGCGCGGCATCGTCGCCCTTACCGTGCTCGCGGCGCACTGTGCCCACGGCGCCGAGGTGCGTGTCGAGATCGAGGGTTTGGACAGGGCGCTCGCCGAGGCCGCGCAGGCACGCATCGAGCTCACGCAGTACGCCGGACGCCAGGTTTCGGCGGCGCAGGTGCGGCGGCTGTTCGCCCGGGCGGAGGCCCAGATCCGCACCGCGCTCGAGCCTTTCGGTTATTACCAGCCCCGGATCCGGAGCAGCCTGGAGCAACCCGAGGAGAGCCGCTACGTGGCCTCGTTTCGCGTCGACGCCGGCGAGCCCGTGCGGGTGCGCAAGGCACAGGTACGGGTCGGCGGCGTCGCGGCCGAGCTGCCAGCCGTACGCACGGCGATCGAAAGCTTTCGGCCGCGGGTCGGCGAGCAGCTCGATCATGGCGTCTACGAGGCGAGCAAGCAGAGCATCGAGACTGCGCTGAACGACAATGGCTTTCTTGCCGCCGAGCTGTTGCGTCACCGTGTCGCCGTGACACGCGCGACCAACTCCGCCGACATCGACCTTGCATGGGAAGGCGGCCCACGTTACCGGCTCGGCGAGGTGCGGTTTTCCGAGTCGCAGTTCCGTCCAGGTTTTCTCCAACGTTACGTGCCATGGAAGGAAGGCGATGGCTATTCGACGGACCAGCTGCTGATCCTGCAGCAGCAGCTGGTCGATGCGAATTATTTCTCGAGCGTCGCCGTCCAGCCGCTGCTCAAGGAGGCGCAGGACACCGTGGTGCCCGTCGAGGTGCTGCTCATTCCGGCGCCGCGCACGGTATATCGCGCCGCGCTGTTCACCAGCACCGACACCGGTCCAGGCATTCGCCTGGGCCTGGACCGGCGCTGGGTGAACGACCGCGGTCACAAGCTGAGCGCCGACATCGAGTACGCCCAGTACCTGCAACGCGCATCCACGACCTACGCCATCCCGCGGCCCGGGCCCAACCAGCGCAGCTACAACTTCGGCGCGGCCTACGAGGACGTCGAGACCGAATCGACCCGCTCACGCCTGCTGCGTGCGGCGGCCAACGATTCGCGCATCTGGGAAGGATTCTTCCGCACGCTGGGTCTGCAATACCTCTCCGGGGATTTCGAGATCGCCGACGAACAACGTAACTCCAGCATCCTGTTCGCGGAGGCGGTGCTCACGCGCAGTCGCGCCGACAACTTCTCTTTTCCCCTGCACGGCCATTCGCTCGCATTCAGCCTGCGCGGCGCCCCGGAGAATCCGTTGTCCGACACCAGCTTCGTGCGCTTCAGCGCCGATGCGCGCTGGGTGCGCCAGGTGAACGCCGAGGGTCGGGTGATCCTGCACGGTGGCCTCGGTACCATGGTCGTGGACGATTTCGACGCGCTGCCGCCGGAGCTGCGCTTCTTCGCAGGCGGCGACCGTACGGTGCGCGGCTTCGGCTACCAGGAGATCGGGGAGATCAACAGCACCGGCGGCGTGATCGGCGGCGAGCACCTGGTGTACGGCGGCGTTGAATACGAGCACTACTTCGTCCGGAATTGGGGCGCGGCCGTGTTCGTCGACGCCGGTGACGCATTCAGCGACGAGCTGCGCATCCAGGTGGGCGCCGGACTCGGCCTGCGCTGGCGCTCGCCGGTCGGACTGGTGCGTGTGGATGTGGGACACACCGTGGTGAGCGACTTCGGCAGCGGCTGGCAACTGCACTTGGTCATCGGGCCCGATCTATGAGTGCGGTCGGGATGTCCTGCACCCTGCACCCCGGGTGGGCGGGCGCGCGATGAAGAAGGTGCTCCTTGCGATCGGCAGCACGTTCGCCGCCCTCCTCGTTCTGGTCTGCGGCGCCGCGCTCTGGCTGCTCAATACCGAGCGCGGCGCCAGCCTGATCACCACCCTGGCCGTACGCCAGCTGGGCGAGCGCCTCACGGTCGGCGAGGTCGCGGGCACGCTGGCCGGTCCGCTCACGCTGTCGAAGGTACGCTGGCGCGACCCGCGAAGCGGCATGCACGTCGCCGTCGGGCGCGCCACCGTGGATATCGAGCTGCTTGCGCTGTTGCGCCGCGAGGTTCGAGTCCGAAACGCCGCGGTGCACGACGCGCACATCCAGCTCGGCGAGCCGCAACCCGAGGAACCGCCCGAGGAACCCGAGAAGCCCCTTTCGCTCGAAGCGCCCATCGACATCGTGGTGGAACGGTTCGCGGCGAGCCGGGTCGTCGTCGAGCGCGACGCCGGTCAAGTGACCGAGGGCCGCAAGGCCCGGCTGGTGACGATTCGCGAAGCGGACTTCGTCGGGCGCTGGACGCGGAATGACATCGCCGTGGAGCGCCTCGATGTGCGCGCTGCCGAAGGGACCGCGCAGCTGCGCGCCGCGTTCGCCACCAGTAAGCCCTGGATCGGGACCGGGCAGGGAGACATCCGTTGGCGGGTCGGTGGGTCGACTTATGCGGCGCGCCTGGCCGCGACCTCCACGGCGCAGCAGGCCAGGCTCGAGCTCGACATGAGCTCGCCGTTGACGGCGCGGCTCGCGGCCACGCTCGAACAAAGTGCGGCGCTGCCTTGGCGGGTCACACTCGAGCTGCCGCGCTTCGACC
>QGUO01000014.1 GCA_003242495.1 Pseudomonadota bacterium
CGCCGGGCACCGAGGGGGCGGCCGAGCGCAGGGAGCGCGCCAGTTATGCAGCGACGCTCGAGGTACTACCCCTGTAATGCTGGGCACTTCCAACCACGGTTACGAGGCATGACCCCCGAGCGCGGCGTGGCTGCCGCCATCGTCGTCGTTCTCTATGTGTTGCTTTGCGCAGCCACGCTGCGCGGCCGCTCGAAGCGCGCGCGCGCCTCGGTCATCGAGAGCGCGACGGAGAACGGCGCACCGGCGATGCTGGTCGCCTACGCGAGTCAGACCGGGTATGCGGAGCATCTTGCGCGCCAGACCGCTCATGCACTGGAGCGTGCGGGCGTGACGACGAGGTTGGCGGCTTTGTCGGATCTCGACGCGCGCGAGTTGCGCGATACGCATACGGCGCTGTTCGTGGTCAGCACCTACGGAGAAGGCGATCCGCCGGACAGCGCGCTGCGGTTCGTTCGCCGCACCATGCACGATGCCATGGACTTGGCGCACTTGCGCTATGGCATCCTCGCCCTCGGCGATCGCACGTATGCCAATTTCTGCGGCTTCGGTCGTGCGCTGGATGCGTGGCTCAATGCCTGCTCGGCGCAGCCGTTGTTCGAACGTGTGGAGGTCGATGGCGACGACGAGCACGCGCTCAACCGATGGCGGGCACTGGTCGCGCAGACGACGCAGGTCGCCGACCTTTCGGATTGGCAGCAGCAGCCCTTCAAACCTTGGCGGCTGGTCGCGCGCCAATGCCTGAATCCGGACGGCGCCGGGCGTCCCTGCTGGCATCTCGAGCTCGAGCCGTCGCCGGGCGAAGGACTGCCGACCTGGCAGGCCGGCGACCTGGTGCAGCTCATCGTCCCGGTCGATCGGCAACGGCCGCGCGAATACTCCATCAGTTCGCTTCCCGCGGATGGCCGCATTCACTTGCTGGTGCGGCACGAGCTGCGTGCGGACGGCACGCCCGGCTTGGCCTCCGATTGGCTGGTGCAAGGCGTGGCGCTTGGCGATTCCGTCGAGCTGCGGGTGCGCACCAACAGCAATTTCCATCTCGGCACGAATGCCACGCGGCCGCTAATCCTGATCGGCAACGGCACTGGACTCGCCGGTCTGCGTGCTCTGCTGAAGGCGCGCGTCAGCTCGGGCGAACGGCGCAATTGGCTGATCTACGGCGAGCGCAACGCCGCGCACGACTTCTACTATCGGGAAGAGATCGAGACGTGGATCGCGCAAGGCATGTTGGAGCACGCCGATCTCGTGTTCTCGCGCGACGGTGTGCAAACGCGCTACGTGCAGGATCGACTCCGCGAAGCCGCCGCCAAAGTGCACGAGTGGCTGCATGCCGGCGCAGCCGTCTACGTGTGTGGCAGCCTCAAGGGCATGGCGGCCGGTGTCGACGCCGCGCTGACGGAAATCGTCGGAGCCGAGATGATGGAGCGACTGCGCGACGAGGGCCGTTATCGGCGCGACGTGTATTGACGCCGCTTCGTGTCGGCCTCCGATGCGATGGATGTCCAGTAAACGGCGGTCCGGATGGGGTGATCCATCCGGACCACCAAGGCCGAACAACCACCGGTGGACAAGGCCTGGACACCCATCCGCGGTGGACAAGGCCTGGACACCTATCCGGGGCCGTCGTCCGTCGCGGGATCGCGTTCTGAACACCCCAGCCGGAAGCCTGGGTAGCCGCGCGTCCTCACTTTCATATCCAGCCGTCGACAGCTGTGACACCCGGCACTTGACGCATCTCGGATCGTCGACGAGGCCTCGGACACCCACCCCAGGACGAGGTCGAGAGGCCTTAGACACCCATCACCTGGTGGATGTCCAAGGTGCGCCCTACGCGAACGATGTCTTCGATGCGCAGCGTTCCATGCCGGATCTCGATGCCCGATTCAGCTTGTCCCATGTCGATGGTGCGCCGCGCATTCTGCGCCGCGCACCTTCGGTGCCGGCGTTCGGGTGTGGTTCTGAGACGTGATTACGCTTGCGCCGTAAACGAGAACCATTATCATTGTGCGTGACGGCGCCGCAGGTGGCGCCTTCGTCTCCGGGTCAGCCAGCCCGCGCCGCTGCGTCGGCATGCCAGCCAACCCTTGCCATCGGGTCTTCTCGGTCGGAAGCCGCAAGAAGGAGCTGTCATGCCGGATCGCCATTCGATGTCGTCCCAGGCGCGATGCGTCGAGACGTCTCGTATCAAGCAGCAGCGCAGACCGCGTGCTGCACTGCCTGCTGTCGTCGCAAGCGCCCTAACGACGCTCGCCCTCACGCACGCGACGGCCGCGGAGCAGGACGAATCCACCAAGGCCCTGCCCACGATCCGCGTTCAGGATACCGCCGACGATGAATTCGATTACGTGAGCAGCCGCTCGCGCGCCGGCCTACGAACGGATACGCCGCTCATCGAGGTGCCGCAGTCGATCTCGGTGATTCCCGCGAGCCTGATTCGCGACCAGAATGCCCAGACGATGCAGGAAGTGCTGCGCTACACGGCCGGGGTGCGCACGGACATGTACGGCCTGGACAATCGCGGCGATGCGTTCACGTTGCGCGGCGGCAGCTATGGCATGACCCTGCTCGACGGCATGCGCCTGCCGATCAGCGGCACCTGGGGCATCGTGCGCAATGAACCGTTCGCGTTCGAGCGCATCGAGGTGCTGCGCGGACCGACCTCGGTGTATACCGGCCAGAACGGGCCCGGCGGGGTGGTGAACATGGTTTCCAAGCGCCCCACGGCCGAGTCGATCAGCGAGATCGCGCTGCAGTTCGGCAACCGCGATCACAAGCAGGTGGGAGTCGATTTCGGCGGGCGCGTGAGCGCGGACGACACGCTGCTGTATCGCTTCGTGGCGCTCGGCCGCGACAGTGATACCCAGGTCGATCACGCGTTCGAGGAACGATTGCTGGTCGCGCCGTCACTCACCTGGCAACCGACGGCCTCGACCGCGCTCACCCTCTACGGCGAGTACCAGGAGGACGAGAGCGCCAACATCGCGGGCTTCTTTCCGTGGGCGGGCACCCTGCTGCCGGCGCCCAACGGTCCGATTCCCACCAATACCTTCATTGGGGAACCCGACTGGGACACCTATGGCGGCGAGCGCATGCGCCTCGGCTACCAGTTCGAGCGGCGCCTCGGTGAGGCCTGGACGCTGCGACATGACTTTCGCCACGAACGCGTGAGCGGACATCTGCGCACCATGTACACGGCGTGGTGGGAGGGTTTTCTGGATGCGCAGGGCAATCCGGACCCGGACGGTCAGTACCTCAATCGCCTGTGGTATGCCGGTGACGATGAGGTGCGCCTGCTCAACGCCAATGCCTTCCTGGGAGGGCGGCTGAGCTTCGGCAACGTACAGCACACGCTGCTCATGGGCGTGGACGCCATGTCCTGGCGCCAGGATCAGAAGGTGTGGGGCGACGAGCCGGCCACGCCGCTCAACGTGTACGAGCCGGTGTACGGCACGTTTCCGATGCCCGAGCTCGACGACATCCCGTTCGCGCGCCAGCGCACGCGCCAGCTCGGCGCCGTGCTGCAGGACCAGATCAAGTTCGAGGAGCGCTGGGTAGTCGTGGCCGGGCTGCGCCACGACTGGACCGAGAGCGAGCGCAGCGACAACGCGTTCTCGAAGAGTCTGGGCCTGGTGTATCTCGGCGAGGGTGGCTGGTCGCCGTACCTGAATTATTCGGAATCCTTCCAGGCGGTGTCCGGCACCGATGCCGCCGGCGAGCCGTTCAAGCCGCTGCGCGGCCGGCAGTACGAAGCCGGCGTGAAATGGGCGCCCGGAACCGGGCGGGTCATGGCCACGGGCGCGGTGTACCGCCTGGAGGAGGAAAACCGGCTCACCACCGATCCCGAGAATCCGCTCGAGTCGGTGCAGCGCGGCGAGATCACGGTGGAGGGGGTCGAGCTGGAGGTTGCCGCGAGCCTCGCGGCCTGGGATCTGATCGGCCACTACACCTGGACGGATGCGCGTCAAAGTGCCGTGAGCGAACCGGATCTGCGTTATCTCGACAAGCAGCTGAACAGCATCCCGGAGCATTCCGCGGCGCTTTGGGCCGTGCACCGCTTCGATGGCTACGGGCTGCCGGGCCTGCGTGTCGGCCTGGGGGTGCGTTACCTGGGCGAGACCTGGGATGGTACCGACACGCTCGCGACGCCCTCGAACACGCTGCTCGATGCGCTGGTCTCGTACGACCTCGGTTCGTGGCGCATGGCGCTCAACGCCAGCAACCTCACCGACAAGACCTATTTCGCGACCTGCCTGGAGCGCGGCGATTGCTGGATCGGTGCGCGGCGCAAGGTCACGGCGACATTGAGCTATCTATGGTGAGCGCAGAACGCGCGAGCGACGGACGCAGCGCCCCGCGCACCCGCTTGTGGCTGCGCGGGCTGCTCGCCGGTCCGCTGGCGCTGCTGACGGCCTGCCTGCTCATGGCAGGTGCGGCATTGTGGCTGCCGCCCGGCCCGGCGCAGATCAACAATCTGGTTCTGCCCATCGTGCTGTTCCCACTGCTATGGGCGACGTTGTTCCTGTATGCGTGTCTGGAGCGGCGGCTCGGGCGCGCCTACGCCGTGATCGGTGCGCTGGCCGCAGTGAACGGCATCGTGTTGATGGTATAGGCGCCGGGGCGCCTTGACGGGAGGCCGGATGTTCAAGCTGCCGCAAGACGCGACCAAGACGATGCTGGCCGTTCACGGCTGGTCGGGTGTGCTGCTGGGGTTGCTGCTGTACGCCGTCATTTGCACCGGAGTGGCCGCGGTGTTCGCCACCGAGATCGACGACTGGGCCAGCCCGATGTCGCGCGGCGATACCGTGGCGTTCGGTCCCGGCCTCGACAACGCGCTGCGGCACCTCGCCGGGGCGGTGGATTCGCAGTTTCACGAGGAGGTGGCGATCTGGCGTGGCGCCGGCGGCCGGGTGAACATGCTGTTCCACCGCCACGAGATTGGACCCGACGGCAAGTCCACCGAGCGCGGCGTGGAGTTCGAACTCGATCCTGCCACCTGGGAAGTGCTCGATCGGCGGGAGGGTTGGTACGAGGATATCGAGGCGCAGCGCACGCCGAGCGGGATTGCCGCCTTCCTGGTCGATCTGCACGTGCGCCTGCACATCCCCGAACCTTACGGATTGATCGTCACCGGCGTGCTCGGGCTCGCCATGATGGTGGCGGCCGTCACCGGCCTGGTGATTCACCGGCATTTGCTCAAGGATCTGTTCACGTTGCGCGTCGGCCGTGATCCGGTGCTGCGACGGCGCGACCTGCACGTGGTGGCAGGCTCGTGGAATCTGCCTTTTGCCTTCATCCTGGCTTTCACGGGCAGCTTCTTCAGCTTCGCCACCACGGTCGGTCTGCCCATGGTGGCGGCGGTCAAGTTCGACGGCGACCAGGAGGCGGTGATCGAGACCCTGTACGGCACCGCGAGGGCCGAGGATACGCGCAGCGCTTCGTCCGCCGCGATCGTGCCGATGCTTGCCGACGTGCGCGCGCGCAGCGGCGCGGAGCCGAACTTCGTCAGTGTGGAGCATTTCGGCCGCGCCGACTCCACAGCCACGATCTTCACCGTGCTGCCTCGAGACCGGCTGGTGTACACCAGTCATTTGTACGACGGTGTCACCGGCGAGTATCTGCGCGAGCGTCCCCCGCTCGGCAACGAGGCGTCACTGGGTGCGGCGCTGGTCGGGCTGATGTATCCGCTGCACTTCGGGCATTTCGCGGGCACTGCCTCGAAGGCGGTGTGGGTCGCGCTCGGGTTCGCTGGCGCGTACGTCACGTTCACGGGCATGCTGCTCTGGACGCGGCGGCGCGCGGAGCAACCGGGCTGGCGGGCAATGACGCGCGCGGTCTATTGCGTGGGCTATGGTCTGCCGCTGGCGTTGGTGGTCGCGCCGTACGCGTTCTTCGTGCTACGCGGCCACGACATCCCGCCGGGTACTTCGCAAGGCGTGGTCTTCCTCGCCGTCGTCGCCATCGCTGCCGTCGCGACGGTGGGCGTCGCCAGTCTCGATCGCTTGCGCAGTGCATTCCTCGCGGCCACCGGGGTGGCGTTGCTCGGGCTGCCGCTGGTGCGCATGATCACCGGCGGACCGGGTTGGAGCGAGGCGTGGCAGGCGGGCATCGGTACGGTCCTGGCGCTGGACGTTGCACTGCTCGTCGCCGGCACGGCATGCATCGGGTTCTCGCGTGCGGGTGTCATGCCGGTCGCCACCGTACCGCACGCCGGGCCAGGTGGCACGCCGCGCGTGGATTCGAAGGCCTCGCTGCAATGACGGCCGCCTGCATGATCGCCGTCCTGGTCAGTGGGGGGCTGCTTGCCCTGCTGGGCTGGCAGGATCCGAAGCGCCTGCGCAACCGACCGCAGCGTGCCGTGCTCGAGGACGGCACTCCCGTCTTCGGCCAGGGGACGCGTCGGCTGCTCGGATGGCTGGTGCTGCTTCCTGGCATTGCGCTCGCCATTGCCGGGCAATGGTGGGGCGTGCTCGTGTGGCTGGGAGCGACCTGCACGCTCGGCTGGATCATCGCCCAGGTCCTCGACGGCCACAGTCGTTCATGGAGCTGAGCGCCAAATCCTCGCCTCCACACCACGACACCAGCTCACCGTTACAACTGTCCCCAAGACCTCTTCTTCACACCTGCCGAGGCGCGCGGCGTGCGTCGACAAGATCCGTCGGTGACGACGACAGGGTGAGGGGTGCGACAGCAGGCCCGCGCCCTGGTGCCTCCGGCGCGGCGAAGCGGGCCAGTGGCCGCGCCAAGCGCCTCCGACGCCGGCGGGGCCGAACTATTGGCCGCGCCGCGCGACAGACGGTGACGTGCTTACACCCGCTGCCTGCGCGTCATGCCTCGCGTCCTGAATGTCGAGGCACGCGCTGGTTCACCGCGCGTCGTCCCGCTCGAGTCGCAGCGCGAAAGACGCCACGCAACGGACGCCATCCAATGAACATCCCGCGGCGGGCACCCCGGTGCGCACTTGGTCCGCACTTCGGAGGGCTCGATCGCGACGCTGCGACGCATGAGCGAACGCAGGTCAAGAGCGAGCCTCAGGAAGCGGCGGTTCGTTTGCTCGCGATCCAGTCCTCGACGACCTGTCGCAGGATGGCCAGCGGCGCCGAGCCGGTGGTGAGCACGACGTCGTGAAAATCCCGCAGGTCGAAGTCCTCGCCCAGCGCCGCACGGGCTTCCTCGCGCAGGCGCAGGATCTCCATCATCCCGACCTTGTACGCGCAGGCCTGGCCCGGCATGACGATGTAGCGCTCGATTTCGGCGACCACGTCCGACAGGGCCATGCCGGTGTTGGCAGCCATGTACTCGATCGCCTGCTCGCGCGTCCAGCGCTTGGCATGGATGCCGGTGTCCACCACCAGGCGCACCGCGCGAAACAGCTCGGCCTGCAGGCGGCCCAGATTGTCGTACGGATCCTCCAGGAACCCGAGTTCCCATGCGAGCCGCTCGGCGTACAGCGCCCACCCTTCGATGTACGCCGTGAACAGCGGCATGTTGCGAAACAGGGGCAGACCCCTCTGCTCCTGTTGCAGGGCGATCTGGAAGTGGTGGCCCGGCACGGCCTCGTGATAGGCGAGGGCGCGCATGCCGTACTTGGGCGTCGCGCGGATGTCGTACAGGTTGGCGTAGAAGACCCCGGGGCGTGAGCCGTCCATCGCGGGCGGGTTGTAGTAGGCACCCGCCGAGGTCTGTTCGCGGAACTGCGGCACGCGCCGCACTTCCACCCCGGCCTTGGGACGCAGCCGGAATGCGTCGTCCAGACCCGCGGAGACTTCCTCGATGATGGCGCGGTAGTCGGTCAGGATCTGCTCGCGTCCGGCCTCGGTATCCGGGTAATAGAAGCGTGGGTCGTCGGCGACCTGCTCGATCAGCGTCGTGAAGCCCTGTGTCGCGTCGTAGCCTTCCGCTTCGAGGATGGCGAGCATCTCGGCCTGGATGCGTTCGACTTCGGCCAGCCCGAGCCGATGGACCTCGTCCGGGGTCAGGTCGGTGGTGGTCTGGCGTCTGAGCTCCATGGCGTAGAAGCGCTCCCCGTCGGGAAGCTTCCAGACGCCGGCGTCGTCGGTCGACTTGGCGCGCAGGGCACTGAAGTACTCGATGTAATCCCGATAGGCCGGATACACCGCCTGCTCGATGGCCTGCGCCACGTCCGCGAGCAGCACGTCGTGCTCGTCCGCCGTGATCTGGGACTCGCGCAGCTTGTCCGCGAAGGACGTGTAGAGCAGGTTCTCGCGCGCCGGCTCGGCCACGAAGGCGCGCATCTCCGCCAGCACCTTGTCGATGACGAATGTCGGCGGGATGATGCCTCGTTCCTCGCGCACCAGCAGTCCTTCCATGGCTTGCGCGAACTTCACCGGCACGGCCTCCAGACGCGCAATGTAATGCTCGGCCGAGCGCCGGTCGGTGATGGCGTGGTTGCTGTCGAGGAAGCTTGGAATGCGGTTCTGCAATCCGTAGAGCTGATTGACGGGATAATCGTGAAAACGATAGGGCTCGCGCTCGAGCTCGCGTTCGAGCCAGTAGGCGAGGATGGCTTTCGACAGGCGATCCTGCGGACTCAGGCGCTCATCGTCGTATGACATGAGCGTGGCGTAATCGCGGCGCGCCTGCTCGAACAACCGGTCTTCGTGCGCCAGCGACGCATCGGTCAGCCGGGCGTTGTGACCGCGCAGGCCGAACTGCTCGAGAATCGACAGCGAGGTGAGCAGCTCCGGGTCCTGCAAGGCGTAAGTAATGAACACCCGATCGAAGAACGCGCGCGGGAAGATGGGCTTGAACCAGATGAGGTTGACCGCGAGCGCGAGCATGGCGATCACGACCATGGCCAACGTGCCGAGCCCTATTCGCCAGGTCCAGCCCCAGATCCCGCGACCTTGTGTCCGCTCTGCCTTTTCCATCAGCCTGCCTCCCTAGTCCACGATTCGTTCTCGAACCGGATGCGCGCGACGCCGGCCTGTCATGGGCCGAGGCAATGGGCCGTTCCTCGACAGCCCTCGTCCCGGCGGTCCTCGACGGCCCTGGGTCCAACGGCCCTCAGGTCTCGGCTGAGCCTGGCTCGACCGTCACGACCGAGGTGAGCGGCCCATCAGACAGCTCCATTTGCAGCCCTGGCTCGCTCCCGGCCATCCGAATCCCGACCGCGGCCCCGCGCTCAAGCATCGGCCCGCTTGCGGCACTGGGCGCAAATGCCCTTGATCTCCACTTCCTGAGCGTCGGGTGCAAAGCCTGCCGCGAGCGCCTTCTTGCGGATGAGCTGGGTAATGGAGGCGTCCTCGAGCTCGGTGACGCTCTGGCACGAGCGGCAGATCAGGAACTGGCCGGCATGCTCGCTGTCCGGCATTTCGCACCCGACGAATGCGTTCAATGCATCGATGCGATGAATCAGGCCCGCCTCCAGCAGAAATTCCAGCGCTCGATAGACCGTGGGCGGCGCGAGCGCACCTTCGTGTTTCTTGAGCGAGCCCAGAATGTCGTAAGCCCCGATGGGGGCATGGCGCTGCCAGATGAGCTCCAGCACGCGGCGGCGAATGGGGGTGAGCTGCAAGTCACGCTCGGCGCACACTTTCTCGGCGGTGCGCATCGCGCGCGCCATGCAGCGCTGGTGATCGTGCTTGCCGCGTGATTCGCCGAATTTCCTGGCGCGCGGGGCGGATCGCGTACTCTGGCCCTTCATGTCCGGCAACGGTAGCGGGTCACGTCGGGCCCCGCAAGCGGGCTGTGAGGGCGTCATACGCCGCGTCGGTGCCACGCCATACGCCGCGTCAGCCGCGCATCGGTCCCACGTCGGCGCCGGGCGCCGCGCGCGGCCTTTTCGGCGCACGGCGGGCCGTGGCGCCACCCTGAGGAGCACGGCGGCGCGTCGGCGGCCGCTCACTCCACGTACTTCTCCACCGAGACGCCCGCCATCGTGTAAGAGGCGGAGGCGAGATCCGTCCCGGCGATGACGATCGCGCCGCGACGGCTCCAGCACGCCCCCGATCAGGGCCGAGCAGCGTGCGCTTGCCGCTGCCGCTCGGCCCTTCGATGAACACGCGTTCGCCGGGCGCACGCAGCCGTCGATGCGAGCAGGGTGCGCCCGGGCGCCCAGCCGAACTCGAGGTCTTGGAGGTAAGTCATTGTGCGCTCCAAGGTGTGCGTCGATGCGGGTGCGGGCGGAGCGCTGCGGTCACGATCCCCCTTCATGGGCGTGCCCTCCGGGTGTGCCACCGGCTCAAAAGTACGCACGCACGCCGGCTTGCAGCGAGCGTCCCGGCAAGGGCGCGAACTCCTTGATGGGCGAGATGTGGCGCCGGGCTTCCTCGTCGAGCAGGTTGGTGCCGCGCAGGAACATGAAGACGCTCGCGTTCGCCGTGGTGTCGATCCGCCAGCTCACGTCGGCATTCATCATCGTGTACCCCGCGGTGGGCCGCTCGTTGGGGGCGACGTCGCGCTGGCGATGATAGCGGAAGGTCTCGAGCCCCAGGTGCAGCCGTTCGTGCTCATAGTGCAGCTCGATTCCATAACGCAGCGGCGGCATTTGCGGCAGGTTGCCACCCTCCTTGAGCTTGCCGCGCACGTAATCGGCCGCCAGCCGCACGTCGAACACCCGGTTGTGGGCCTCGAGCAGCGGCACGGTGATCTCGGCTTCGGCACCGTAGAATCGGGCGTCCGCCTGGGTGTAACGGAACACCGCCAGCCCGTCCGCCTCGGCGCCGGTGTCTGCGGCGAAGATGAAATCATCGTAGTCGTTGTAGAACACTCCGAGCGACCAGTGCGGGCCGCGTTCGGTGTGCCGATGCAGGGTCAGGTCGACTGTGTTGGCGGTCTCGCGCACCAGCTCGGGATTGCCGGTCTCGAAGCGGCCGATGGCCAGGTGGGGGCCGTTCGAGAACAGCTCAGCCGCCTGCGGATGGCGGTGCGAGCGGGTCAGATTCAGGGCCACCGAATGCTCGCCGGCGAGTTTCCAGAGCCCGCCAGCGGAGACGTTGTACGCGGTCTCGTCGTATCGGCCGCGGCCGTCCGCGAGCTCGGCCTCGATTTCCTGGCGCTCGAGGCGTGCCCCGAGTTCCAGCGCCATGGGCCCGAAGTGGCGCTTCTCGAAGGCGAACACGCCCAGGGTGCGTGTCGTCGAAGGGGGGACAAAGGCTTCCTCACCCGTCACGTCGAAGTCGATGTCGGCGTATTGCACCCCGAGCGTGCCGCGCCAGCCGGCCAACTCGTCGTGATCGAGGTTGGCGCGCGCATCGAACGCGCGTTGCTCGAACAGGGTGGCGACCGCATCGTCCTCGAGCTCGGCGTGGGCGTAGTCGTTGTAGGTTCCGTGCAGGCGCATGCCGCGGAACGGGCCGGCAACGAAGCGGCGCTCGGCCTTGATGTCGTAGCGGTCGCGCTTCATGTCGACGCGCACGTGGTGCCCGGCATGCGCGGCGTGTTCCTGGCCGTCATCCTCGTGATCGTGGTCATGCTCGTCATCATGTTCGTGGGTATGCGCGTGAGGGACGGGCACACCGTATCCGGTCTCGAGGCGGCTCCAGGCTAGTCCCAGGAAACCTTGCGCCGAGCCCACGGAAAGGCCCACCGCGTTGCCGCGGGTGCGAGTGTCGGAATTCTCCAGCACGTCGCGGGCGAACGTCTCGTCGGGCTGCTCTGCGAGGCGCTCGGCCCGCTCGGCCGCCGAGAAAGCATGACCGGGTATCTCGACATCGTCGGTGCGACGGTCGAACCCGTTCAGGTGCAGGCGCACTCGCTCGCTGCCGAAGTCGAGGCGGCCGGCCGCAGAACGCTCACCGAGTGCGGTATCGCCCCGTAGTTCGAGTGCGCCGCCGTTCGCGTCGGTCGTGAAGTCGGTCGGGATGCGCCCGTCGATGACATTGACCACGCCGCCGACCGCGCCGCTGCCGTACAGCAGGGTCGCCGGCCCTTTGAGAATCTCGATCTGTTCGGCGAGCACGCCTTCGATGCTCACGGCGTGATCCTGGCTGAGGCTCGAGACGTCGAGGGCGCTGATGCCGTCATCGAGGACCAGCACGCGGTCGCCGCCCAGGCCGCGGATCACCGGGCGGCTCGCCGCCGGACCGAAATACGAGCCGCTCACGCCGGGCTGCCGGGCGATCGTCTCACCGATGCTCAGCGCGGTCTCGCGCCGCAGCTTCTCTCCGGTCATGACCGCGACCGGTTGCGCCACCTCGAGCGAACTCTCGCGCAGGGCCGTGGACGTGACGATGACCTCTTCGCTCACCCGGGTCTCGGTGCGGGTTTCCTGGGCGAGGGATGTGTGCGCCGCAGCGACCAGCGCCGCTGCGACCGCGATACGGACACATGAATGCATGAGCTTGATTCCTGACAAGCGAATGCCGCGCTGCCATGGGCGCATGCGGCCACGCCTCCGCCGCGCGCGCGGCGGAGGGTCGATAACTGCTCGCGGGTCAGGATGACGGTGGGGCGCGGGGACGGGCGGAGATCGCCGGGCGCGGGGCGTGCCACGCGCTCGATGCCTGGAATGGCTGCGTCGTGGCGATGCCCAAGAGCGCGTTCGCCATGGCGGCAGGCCCGTCGGCCGCGTTGGCGAACACGGCGCAGTAGCCACAGAGCACGGCGTGCGACCCGGCCGGAGCGCCCTCGTGCTGGTGCGTCGTATGCGCCACGGTATCCAGCACGAACGCCAGCAGCAGGGCGGCGAGCAGAACTCGCAGCCACTGCCTGGGTCTTCGGGCGTGCTGAAAGATGGCCATCGGATCGAGCACTGCGCTGGATGGTGCGGAAAGGCTACGGTCAAGCCGGCGCGGTGTAAAGATTCGTCGTTTTCAAAAAGCGATCCTCGATGCATGCTGCGCCCGAGCGCACGTCACGCAGTATCGCGGGGCGTCACGGGTGGCACGCGGGCGGTGGTTCCGCCATAATCCCCGTCATCTTTCGCCACGACTGCCCGCCGAACGCTTCAGCCATCGTGTCCGCGATCCGCTCGATTCCGCCGCTTCCGCATCGCCGCCCGTCGCGGCTTCGCGCTTGAAACTCTCCGGCGACAATCTCGCAGCCAACCTCGCGCGCGGCCTCGGACATATTTATCTCGTGGCCGGTGACGAGCCGCTGCTGGTCAACGAAGCGGTCGACGCGATCCGCACCCGTGCGCGCGCCGACGGCTTCAACGAGCGCGAGCTGTATGTGGTCGAGCGGGGCTTCGACTGGCAGGCGCTGCGCCAGAACAGCCGCGCCATGTCCCTGTTCGCCGACCGCAAGATCGTCGAGATCCGCATGGCCTCGCCCACGCCGGGCGAGCAGGGGGGCGACGTGCTGGTCGAGCTGGCGGGCGAGCCGTCGCCGGACACCCTGGTCATCGTCATCACCGGCAAGCTCGACGGGCGCACGCAGAACTCGCGCTGGGTGTCCGCGATCGAGCGCCAGGGCGTATTCGTGCAGATCTGGCCCATCGACCTGGCGCGCCTGCCGGGCTGGATTCGCGAGCGGCTCGGCCGGCATGGCTTGAAGGCCGAGCCGGCCGCGGCGGCGCTGCTCGCCGAGCGCGTCGAGGGCAACCTGCTCGCGGCGCATCAGGAAGTCGAAAAACTGGCCTTGTTGCTGCCGCCCGGCGAGGTGACGGCCGAGACCGTGCTCGAGGCGGTGGCCGACAGTGCGCGCTTCGATGTGCTGCAGATCGGCGAGGCGGCCATGCGCGCACAGAGTGCGCGCGCGCTGCGCGTGCTGGAAGGGGTGCATGGCGAGGGCATCGACGCGACATTGGTGCTTTGGGCGCTGCGCAAGGACCTCGAATGGCTGGCGCGTGTGCTGCATCGCATGCGTCAGGGGCAAAGCGCCGATGCGGCGATGAACGCCGAGTACGTGTGGCGGCCGCGGCAGGCGGCCATGCGCCAGGCGCTTTCCCGGCTGACCCCGGGGGCGGTGCGCGGATTGTTGCTCGATGCCGCGCGCGTGGATCAAGCCATCAAGGGCGTGTTGCGGGTCGATCCGTGGGTGGAGCTCGAAGCGCTGGTGGCCCGGATGGCCGGTGTACGGCTGACGAGAGCGGCATGAATCCCATTGGTATCTTCGGCGGCACATTCGATCCGATTCACTTTGGACACCTGCGCACGGCGTTCGAGCTGTTGCAGTCCTTGCGGCTGAGCGAGGTTCGCTTCATGCCCGCGGGCAACCCGCCGCACCGCGAGACCACCGTGGCGAGCGCCGAGCTGCGTCTCGCCATGGTGCGGGCCGCCACCGAGGACCAGCCGGGCTTCGTCGTCGATGATCGGGAGATGCGCCGCGAAGGGCTGTCTTACTCCGTCGACACGCTTGCCTCACTGCGCGCGGATTTTCCCGACCGGCCGCTGTGCCTGATCGTCGGCATGGATGCATTCCTGGGCTTGCCGAAGTGGCATCAATGGCGTGAACTGCTCGAGCTTGCGCACCTGGTGGTGGCGCACCGGCCGGGCTGGCGCGCGCCGAGCATGGGGCCGCTCGGCGAACTGCTGGTCGACCGGGGCACGGGCCGCATCAACGACCTGCACGAGTCGCTTGCCGGATGCATTTACATCCATGCAGTCACGCAGTTGGAAATCTCCTCCACGGAAGTGCGCAAGCTGATTGCCTCCGGGCGCGATCCGCGCTACCTGATGCCGGACTCGGTGCGCGCAATCATCCAGGAGGCCGGCTGCTACAAGCGAACCGATGGGCGCAAATGACAGGCTATAGTCGATCAAGAGGTGAGCATGGCTGAGAAGCGCGCGAAATCCGCTCGACGTCCCGCGCCGGCTGCATCCCGCAAGTCCGCCAGCCCCGCCCGGCGTGCCGCTGCGGCGGCGGACAGCTCCCCGGCAAAGAAAACGGCCGCCGCCAGTCAGTCGACCCGCAAGACGCCCGGCCGGGCGGCGGCTGCGTCGGTGAAGGCCAAGACGAAGACCGGTACCGCCAAGGCCAAAGCCGTCGCGGCCAAGACGGTCACGGCCAAGACAGCCAAGGGTAAAAGCACCAAGGCCAAGACCGCCACGGCCAAGACCGCCAAGGCCGGCGCCGCAACCCGGCGCAGCACGGCGGAGCGTCCGACGCTCGCGCAGGTCGTCGTGGGCGCCCTCGATGAGATGAAGGCGGTGAACGTCCGCGAGCTCGACGTGCGCAAGCTCACCGACATCACCGACACCATGATCATCGCCAGTGGCACGTCGGATCGTCACGTGCGCTCGATCGCCGATCGTGTGATCGAACGTGCGAAGAAGGCGGGCTTCCCCCCGGGTGGCGTGGAGGGCGAGCGCGACGGTGAGTGGGTGCTGGTCGACCTGCACGATGTGATCGTGCACATCATGCTGCCGCGGGTGCGTGAGTTTTATCGGCTGGAGAGTCTCTGGGACGTGAGCGCCGCCCGCCGCGAAGCGGCGAGCTGAGGCGCGGCGCGTTCACTCAGCCCGCCAGCCGGGCTCCCGGCTCGCCGAAGCCAAGCCGGGTTCGCAAGGCAGGTCGGGCCAGGGCAGAAAGAGCCAGGCCGTTGACGCGGAGGCATCCGCAAGCAGACCCGCCAGGGGAAATCGACGGCGGATCGCGTCAGGCATTCGACTCAGGACATCCCGCGCGGGGCCCAGCGTCGGGCGCCTTTCCGATCGTTCGCGGTCCTCACCTCACGGTCCACTGGTATTTTCATGCTGCTTCGCATTCTCGCTGCCGGAACACGCATGCCGCGCTGGGTCACGGACGGTGCGCAGGAGTATGCCGCGCGCCTGAAGGGCGAATATCGCATGGAAATCCGCGAGATTCCGCTGGGTGCGCGGGCCGGCGGCGATGTCGCCAGAGCGATCCGCAAGGAAGGCGAGCGTATGCTCGCGGCCATTCCGGCCGGCAGCTATGTCGTCGCGTTGCAGGTGCAGGGCAAGGCCTTGAGCAGCGCGCAGCTGGCGAGCTTTCTTGCCGCACGGGCCCGGGAGGGGCGTGACGTCGTGTTCTGCATCGGCGGGCCCGACGGGCTCGCTCCCGAGGTCGATGCGCGCGCCGACTTCAGGTGGTCGCTATCCGCGCTCACCTTGCCGCATGGTCTGGCCAGGGTGATGGTGGCCGAGGCGCTTTATCGCGCGGTGAGCATTCTGAAGGGACATCCCTATCACCGGGAGTGATGCGGGCGCCATGCCCCTCAGACTTTCATGCGGGCGAGCTCGGCGAGGGCGGAGGCCGCAGTGGGGAAACGCTCGGCAGGATCCTTGGCGAGCAGGCCGTCGATGAGGTTCTGGAAACGCGCCAGCTCGTCGGGCAGGCGCGGGATGGGGGCGCTGCGGTGCGCGTGCAGAATGGCGATCACCGACTTGCCGGCGAAGGGTCGGCGCCCGGTGAGCATCTCGTAGAACATCACGCCCAGGCTGTAGAGGTCGCAGCGTTGATCGACCGGCTCGCCCTGGGCCTGCTCGGGGCTGATGTAATAGGGTGAGCCGCGCACTTCCCCGGCGTGCGTCAGATCGGTCGCGCCGTCGGATGACGCAGGGTCCATGGCGCCTCTGTCCCAGGCCTTGGCGAGCCCGAAATCGATGAGCACCACACGGCCGTCGGCGCGCATCATCACATTGGCAGGCTTGAGGTCGCGGTGGCACAGGCCCGCGTTGTGCACGACCACCAGGGCGCCGGCGATCTGCACGAAGATGTCCACACTGTCGCGCACCGTCATGAGGTTGCGAATGCGCAACTCCAGGCTGCCGCTCGGGAAGTACTCGGTGACGATGTAACGGAAGTCGCTCCCCCGACCCCAGTCATAGACGTCGACGATGGCCGGGTGGCGCAGGCTCATGAGCACCTCGCGCTCGCGTTCGAAGCGCGCCTCCTCGCCCCGGCCCGTGCTCGCCTGCGGCCCCGTGCGCACCAGCTTGATGGCGACGTTCTGGGCGAGTTCCTCCGAGTAGGCGACATAAACCTCGGATTTCTGGGAACGCGCGATCGTCTGCAGGAATCGGTAGCCGGGGATGGCCGGAAAGCGTTGGGGTGGTGGTTGGCGTACGGCTGTCTTGATCTTCGCTTCGCGCATCGCGTGCGCGCCCCCGATGGTCGAAACGTTGCCAGGGCGCCGCGAGCCCGAGGCGTTGAACCGCATCCACCCGGTCTGCCGCCCGGGACCGATGGCACGGCCGCCGACCCATCCGGCCGGCTGCAAGGCGTCAAGACACGGGCTCGAAACAGCTTATGCCGGTGTGCCTGCGCATGCCGCGGACTGCGTCACGGTTGGGGCATTCAGTCCATGTTAACGGGTGCCCTGGAACACTGTGCGTCATCGAGCGCAGCGCGCAACCGGCGCATCAGTCGGCGTTTCGCCTTCTTTCGCCGCGCGAGGGCGGGTATTCTTCGATGGATGACAGGCTCATCCAACTCGTTGATCTGGCTTGCCTCGGGATCGCCCCGGCGTACGGCCCTGCTCGCCCAGCTGGGGGTGGCGCATCGTGTGCGACCGGTGGCCGTGGACGAGCGGGTGCGGCCTGGCGAAGCGCCGCGTGCCTACGTGCAGCGCCTTGCGCTGGAGAAGGCCGAGGCGTTGTGGGCGCAACTGCCGGCGGCCGAGCGCCTGCCGGTGCTGGGAGCCGATACCACCGTCACGGTGGACGGGGAGATCCTCGGCAAGCCCAGCGACTTTCCCGAATGCGAGCGGATGTTGCGGCGGCTCTCGGGGCGCACGCACGAGGTTTGCACGGCCGTGGCGTTGCGCGACGCGCAGGGCGCGGATGTGCGCCTGAGCGTGAGCACGGTGACTTTCCGGGTGCTGCAGCCCGAGGAAATCGCAGCCTATTGGGCGAGCGGCGAGCCGCGCGACAAGGCGGGCGGCTATGCCGTGCAGGGGCTGGGGGCGTTGTTCATCGAGCACATTGCCGGCAGCTACTCCGGGATCGTGGGCCTGCCGCTTTACGAGACCGGCGCGCTGCTCGCGCGCATCGGTTGGTCGTTGGCCCGCAGCGTGACGTCTGCCACCGGACCGCAAGCGCCGGCGCACACCGGGGCCGGCGGATGACCGCGGAGATTCTGGTCAACGTCAGTCCCCGTGAGGTGCGCGCCGCGCTGGTCGAGAACGGCGTGCTCCAGGAGATCTTCATCGAGCGCGCCAATCGTCGCGGGCTCATCAGCAATATCTACAAGGGACGTGTCTCGCGCGTGCTGCCCGGCATGCAGGCGGCGTTCGTCGACATCGGGCTGGAGCGTACCGCGTTCCTGCATGCCTCGGACATCGTTCACCCCGCCGTGGGCGAGAACGGCAACACGGACCCGCCGATCAGCGAGGACCGGGCGGCGGACATCCGCTCGCTGGTCACCGAGGGCGGCGAGATCCTGGTGCAGGTGCTCAAGGATCCCCTGGGCACCAAGGGGGCGCGCCTCACCACGCTCATCACCCTGCCGTCGCGCTACCTGGTGTACATGCCCAAGGGGCGCGGCATCGGCATCTCGGCGCGCATCGAGGACGAAGCCGAGCGGCAGCGCCTGCGCGAGGCTGACGGCCTGTTCGTCAAGCCCGAGGAATCCGGCGGCTACATCGTGCGGACCGCTGCCGAGGGCGCCTCGCCCGATGCCCTGCGCGCGGACATGTTGTTCCTGCAGAAGCTGTGGGCGGTGATCTGCGA
>QGUO01000370.1 GCA_003242495.1 Pseudomonadota bacterium
GCGGCAGGCCGACGCCGGGAACCTTGTAGGAGACCGCACCGCCGGGCTCACCGCACAGCTCGATCGAGTTCAAGGGCGTGTGCTGTCCGATGTGGCGTGCCGCGATCTGGTCGATCGACACGCCGGCGTCGGGTGTTTCGCGCGGGCCGTTCGGCGCCTGACAGGTGAGCCAGGTCGCCTCGATGATGCCGTGCGGATCGGAGCTCTCGCCGGGCTTGTTGCGCAGGTTGGTGACGACGGTGACGTACTCGCGCATCGACTCGAGCGGCTTGAGGATGGGCGAGAACTTGAAGTCCCGGCCGGTGCCTTCCGGCGTCCAGTACTTTTCCACCGCGCCGTGCGGGAAGTAGACGAAGCCGAGGCGCGGCTTGACGGCGGCGGCCGTGCTCGCCAGGGCGGTTCCCGCGGGGATCATCGCGTCGAGCAGCGGCAACGCGATCGAGGCGCCTGCGCCCTTGAGGACCGTGCGTCGAGACAGGTGCTTCTTGGTGAGGAACATTTTAATTGCCTCCGGCAACGGACTTGACGCGCGAGCCCGGGAGCTCGGATCGCGCGGGCAGGAGCGCGGCAGAGACGGTGTCCTGCCGGTGCTCCGTGCCCGGCTTGCCGGGCTCCTCGATCGGCGCTGCGCGCTTGCGGAACGATTCGCTCTTGATGACACCCAGAACGATGGATTCGAACGTGTAGTTGCTGGCTTCGGCCTCGCGCACGATGCGGCGCACGGCCGGCATGTCGCGGTGATCGGCGTGACGGCCGATCGCATAGGTCATCAGCTTCTCGGTGATCGCCTGCACGAACTGGTCACTGCGCGCCGCCAGCGCCCGCGCCAGCTCCTCGGGCCCATTGATGGGCGTGCCGTCCGGCAGGGTGGCCGAGGCATCGATCGGCTGGCCCGACTGCGGATCGATGGTGCGGAACTGGCCGACGGTATCGAAGTTCTCGAGCGCAAAGCCAAGCGGATCCATCACGGCATGGCAACTCGCGCAGGACGGATTGGCGCGATGGATCTCGGTGCGCTCACGCACGGTGGTGGCCCGCCCGTCGATGGTCTGCGGCAGCTGCTCGACGTTCGGCGGTGGCACTGCGGGCGGTGCGGCGAGGATGCGCTCCAGTATCCACGCACCGCGCAGCACCGGCGCCGTGCGATCGGGGTTGGCGGTCAACATCAACACCGCACCCTTGCCCAGCAACCCGTGACGCTTGGGATCCTTGAGCGTCACCTTGCGGAAGCCGCCGCCCTTGACGTCCTCCATGCCATACAGGAGCGCGAGCTGCTCGTTGAGGTAGCTGTGGTCGGCGGTCAACAGGTCGACCACGCTGCGATCCGACCGCAGGATGCTGTCGATGAACAGCTCGAGCTCCTTGCGGAACAGCGGCCGGGGGTCATAGATGCCGCTGGCGTGACTGTACACGGCCCGCGCCGGCGTGATCGTGTCCATCTTGGCGACGTTCAGCCACTGGAAGGCGAAGTCCTTGGTGAGCGACACGGCGCGCGGGTCGCGGAGCATGCGGCGCACCTGCGCCTCGAGCACGCCCGGCTTGGACAGCTCGTTGTTCTTCGCCAGCGTGAGCAACTCGTCGTCGGGCAGGCTGCTCCAGAGGAAGAACGACATGCGCGAGGCCAGCTCGAGATCGGTGAGCTCGCGCACGCCGTGGGCCGCCGCCTCGGCGCGATAGAGGAAGTGCGGGCTCGCCAGGATGGCCGACAACGCATCGCGGATGCCGGTGTCGAAGTCGCCGGTGGCGCGGCCCTTCTCGTAGAACGCCATCAACGGCCGCAGGTCCTCCTCCGTCACCGGCCGGCGGAAGGCGCGCTCGGCCAGACGCTCGATGATCCGTTGCGCGCAGGGCGTCTCTTCGGCCGGCGTCGCCGGCTTGCAGATGAAGATCTTCCGGCGACTCAGCGAGTCACTGAGCCCCGTCACCTTGACCGGCCCCTTGATCTGCAATGCATGCACGGCCGGCACGCGCTGCTGGCCGCCGTCGAGGGTGTTCGGACGGACCCGCTCATCGCTCTCCGCGTAGCTGCGGCGCAGGAAGGTCACCGCCACCTTGTGCTGGCCGGCCGTGGCATGGAAGCGGATGTTGCGCAGGCGGCTGTTCACCTGGAACACCGCGTCGTCGAGATTCTGGTCGATGTTCTTGTGGTCCTCCTCGCCACCGATGACGGTGCGATAGAACTCCTTGCCGTCGAGCAGCGCGATGACCGTGTTCTCGAACTCCATCTTGGGCACTTCGCGGGCAAGCGCCATGTCACCGATGGTCAGGATGTATTCACCGTCGGCCGGAAAGACGTGCTCGACCACCATGCCGCCGCGCGTGCCGAACGGCATGCCGTCCTTGTACTTCTGCTGGTTGCCGGAGCCGGGCGCCGCACGCGGCGGCAGGGAAATGATCATGTTGGCAATGTTGCCGTAGGTCGTCTCGAGCGGGACCGACTTCGGGTCGCCCACGGCCTGCAGGGCCAATGCCCGCGCGGCCGCCACCGATTGATCGAGGAAGTTGGCGGTGACCTGCAGCAGCTGCGCGTCGGTGTCGAAGCCTTCCTTGAGGGGATCCTGCGGCAACCACTCGGCGGGGTCGATCTCGAGGCCGATCAGGTCGCGGATGGCGTTGGCATATTCGCGGCGGTTGAGACGACGCAAGGGCACATAGCCGGGTGTGGTGTTGGCGCCGGCGGCATCCAGGGTGCCCTCCAGCCAGGACACCACGGCTTTCACGGTTTCCGGGTCCGGCTGTGCCGCATTGCCGGGCGGCATCAGGCCGCCGCGCAGCTTGCGGATGGTGGTCTCCCAGACCGCGGCCTCGGCCGGCACTTCCTCGTCGGCCAAGACGTCGAATGCCACGCCGCCCGACCAATCGGTGGCATTGTGGCATTCCAGGCAATACGTCTCGATGGCGCTCCAATGAGGGCTGTCGGCCACCGGCCCTGCCACGGCGGCACTCGTACCGACCAGCACGGCGGTACTCATGAATCTGGCGACGCGCTGTCGACGCTTGCGAACCATGCTCCCCCTCATCCGCAGCCGCCAACCTGACTGCAGCAGCCCGAATATAGCGTCAATTCCAACCGATTGAGCGATAAGAAACGTTGGCGTGAGCACCCGCGATGGTTGCACGCGCCACCATTGCATGCGCGTCGCGCGCGCAGACATGAGCTATGTCAAAAGTACCGTGAGCCGCCCGCGCTCGTGCACTGCAAAAATATCGAGCCTTGCACACGAAGCCTGCGCGCTCTGCGCGACGTCGTTGCGGTCCGCTCGATAGGGCGTGGCCGCTGTCGAAGCAGCGGCGCCGCGCATGGCGCGCCTCATACATGGTCAAGAAACTGCGCGGCGGGCGCTGCATGCAGCGTGATGTGGCAGTGCAAGCAGACCACTTCTTCGAAAGACGAATCGACAAGAAATACCAAGGTTGCGAAGTCCTGTGCGACAAGGGCGGTACACTCGGCATGCGAGTCACGGGCGATCGCGCCATCGCTGGCGGCCTGGACGATCACGACAACGAGGTAGGGGGAATGCGCCAGAGCGGAGCCTTGTCCAAATACGCGCTGAAGTTGGCCGGTGCGTGCATGTTGTCGGCCCTGCCGGCGACCTGGCTTGCCCTCTGCGCCCCGCTCGCTCATGCCGAAGGCGCGACGCACCCGAATGTCGGCGAGGCGTTCGACCGTCTGATCGACGCTTATTGTCTCAGCTGTCACAACACCACTGACTGGGCCGGCGGCCTGGCGCTGGACATCGTGGATTGGCGGCATGCCGATCAGGATCCCGAGATCTGGGAACACACCATCGGCAAGCTGCGCGGCCGACTGATGCCGCCCGCTGGACAGGATCAGCCGGACCAGGCCGAGATCGATGCCCTGGTCGGTTACCTGGAGACCTCGCTCGATGCGGCCACCACGAACCGGCACATCGGCCATGTGCCGCTCCAGCGACTCAATCGCACCGAGTTCGCGGCATCCGTGAAAGCACTGATCGGCGTGGACATCGATCCCAAAGAGTTTTTGCCCACCGAGATCGAAGTCGAGGGATTCGACAACATCGCCGGCGCCCTGGGCATCTCGCCGTCGTTCCTCGAGCAGTATTTGTCCGCAGCGCGTCACGTCGCGCGCCTTGCGGTGGGTGAGCC
>QGUO01000371.1 GCA_003242495.1 Pseudomonadota bacterium
ACGCAGCTCGTGTTCGAGTCCGGTCTCGTCGAAGGCGGAGTTCTTGTCCTGGTCGAAGCGCACCCCTTTGGTGATCTTGACGGTATCGGGCGGCAGATCGAGGTCGGGGTGGAATTCGGCGCCCGGCGTGTCCTGCAGGCAGTGGGGCGGCCACGGGCCGCCGCGTTCGTGGAAGCTCACATGGCCCGAGTGATGCCAGTCGCGCGACGCATAGACCGGTATGTGGGCGCGACGGGTTGCGGCGAGCCAGGCATTGAGCACCGGCACCACCTCGTCACCGCCCGGGATGGGCAACGCGCCGCCGGGGCAGAAATCGTTCTGCACGTCGACGATGAGCAACGCGTCGCCGGGACGCAGCTCTGCAAGGGGGTCCATGGGCGTGTCCTCGCTGCGGGACTGCGAGCGTAGCGCCTTGTCGCGGTCGATGACAGCCGGACGAAGCAGGGGAAGACTGCGGAGAACCGATGACGACGCATAGCCTGTTTCCCACGCTGGTGTATGCCGCACGCCTGCGCGGCGCGGGCACACGGCGGCTCAACCAGCGCCTGTTGCGTGAATGCCGGCAGCTGGAGCTGGATGACGAGGCCGGGCGGCGCTGGTCGGCGCAGAATTATCCGGGCGGATTCACGTCCTATGGTTCCGCCAACCGCATGCACCGGCTGTCGCCCACCTTTGCCGAGCTCGAGCGTCAGCTCGACGAACACGTGCGGACGTTCGCGCGCGAGCTGCGCTACGACCTCAGGGGGCGCAAGCTCGAGATGACGGATTGCTGGGTGAACATCATGTCGCAGCGTGTGGCGCACGGCATGCATCTGCATCCGTTGGCGACCATCAGCGGCACCTATTATGTGCAGACCCCGCCCGGCTCACCGGGCCTGAAGTTCGAGGATCCGCGCCTCGACCGCTTCATGGCGGCGCCGCCGCGCAAGGCGCGTGGACGGCTCGACGGGCCCTGGGTGGTGCTGCCCGTGCGAACCGGTCAGGTGCTGCTGTTCGAGAGCTGGCTGCGACACGAAGTGCCGCCGCACCAGGGACGCGCGCCGCGTATCAGCATCAGTTTCAACTACAGCTGGTTCTAGGCCGGCTGCCCCGCCGTGAGCCCGACCGGTCCAGTCGCCCACGAATGCCGGGCGCCGGATCCGCGGGCGCCGCGCAGGCGCCTACGAGGTGAGACGCTCCAAGGACTCGAGCGTCGGGCCGGCTGCACGGGAGGCGGCCAGCTCGATCTCGGCATACGCCTGCACGACCCGCTCGCCGAGGGCGGTGAGCTGCGCGCCTCCGCCGGCCTTGCCCCCCGCCGCAGCGCTGACCACCGGTTCCCGGAACAGGCGGTTCATCGCGTCCACCAGCAGCCAGGCGCGCCGGTAGGACATGCCCAGGCTCCGTCCGGCCGCCGAGATGGAGCGGTGTGCGCGGATGGCGCGCAACAGCGCGATCTTGCCCGGGCCGATGCGGCGGTCGGGCCCGGCTCCCAGGTCGATGCGCAGCGTCAGTCGCGCACCGGTCTTGCGCGTTGCTCTCGCAGGGATCGTTGCCATTCGGGCCACAACGGATTAACGTGGCGGCGCTATATCCTATTGGATACGACGAAGATGTTCCAACGCCTGCGCCGGCCGTGGACGGCGCTGCTCGTGTGCGTGCTCACTGCGTCCCTGCTGGGGACCGAGGTGCAGGCGTCCGACGCGCCGGTGGTCGGTGCGGCCTCGGATTTGCAGTTCGCGCTGCCGGAGATCGTGCGGTCGTTCGAGGCGGCGACCGGTCGACGCATCCGCCTGACCTTTGGCGCATCGGGCAATCTGGCGCGTCAGATCGAGCAGGGCGCGCCGTTCCAGATGTTCCTTTCCGCTGATGAGCAGTTCGTCTTGCGGCTGGTCACGCGCGGCCTGACGCGCGACCGGGGTGTGCTGTATGCGACCGGACACCTGGTGCTGTTCGCACCGGACGGCTCGGCGCTGGCGGACGCGCTCTCGGTCGATCACTTGCGCGCGGCGTTGGCGGCCGGGGACGTGCAGCGTTTCGCCATCGCCAATCCCGAGCATGCGCCCTATGGGCGGGCGGCACGGCAATGGCTGCAAACGCATGGGCTGTGGGAGCCCATCCAGCCCGCGCTGGTGCTCGGTGAGAATGTCGCGCAGACCGCGCAGTTCGCCACCACGGGCAATGCCCAGGCAGGCATTCTTCCGTATTCGCTGGCGCGCGCGCCTCAGATCGCGCGCCGCGGTCGGTACGTCTTGCTGAGCACGGACGATCACCAGCCGCTCAACCAGCGCATGGTGCTCATGAGACAGGCCGGCGCCACGGCGGAGCAGTTCTACCAGTACATGCAGGAACCGGCCGCGCGACAGATCCTGCGTCGTCATGGATTCCTGCTGCCAGGGGAAGCCGCCCACTAGCGGCGGTCGCGCAGGGTGGACTGGCAGGCGCTGCAGCTGTCCCTCCGGCTCGGTCTCGCCACCGTGCTGGTGCTGCTGCCCATCGGCATCTGGCTCGGCCGACTGCTGGCCACACGCGCTTTTCGTGGCCGGGGCTTCGTCGAGGCGCTGGTGGCGCTGCCATTGCTGTTGCCGCCGACGGTCGTGGGCTTCTATCTGCTCACGGCGTTCGGCCACGCATCGCCGCTCGGACGAGCGCTTGCCAGCCTGCTCGGCCGCAGCCTGGTGTTCAGTTTCGAGGGGTTGCTGGTCGCCTCGGTGCTCATCAACATCCCCTTCGTGGTGCAGCCCATCCAGCGTGCGTTCGAGTCTATTCCCCACGAGGTCCGCGAGGCCGCGGCCTGCTGCGGCTTGAGCCGGCGCAGTGCATTCCTGCGCATCGAGTTGCCGCTCGCCTGGCCTGGCATCACCACTGGTGCGGTGCTCGCCTTCGCACATACGCTGGGCGAGTTCGGTGTGGTGCTCATGGTGGGCGGCTCCATCCCGGGCGAGACGCGCACCGTGGCGATCGCCATCTACGACCGGGTGCAGGCATTCGACAACGCCGGGGCGGCCATCATGGCGGCCACGCTGCTCGTGGTCTCGGTGCTGGCCCTCGGCATCACCAATACCCTGAGCCGTCGCGTGGGTCGTCGTGCCTGAGCCCGCCCTGCTCATCGACATCGCCTTGCGCGAGCCGCTGCCCCTGCGCATCGCCGTGTCGTGCCCGCCGGGCGGCACGCTCGCTTTGTTCGGCGCGTCGGGCAGCGGCAAGACGTCCACGCTGCGCGCCGTCGCGGGGCTGTGCCGCCCGTCCGAGGGACGCATTTGCGTCAATGGTGCGACCTGGTTCGATGCCGGCGCCGGGATCGACCTTCCCCCGCACCGGCGCTCGGTGGGTTACGTGTTCCAGGAATATGCGTTGTTCCCCCACCTGTCGGCGCTCGACAACGTCAGGTTGGCCGCGCGGCATCTGCCTGCGAGGCGGCGCACGGCGCTCGCTGCGGAACTGCTTGCCCGGCTGCATCTGCAGGGCTGCGAGCATCGTCGGCCGGGCGAGCTGTCCGGCGGGCAGCGCCAGCGCGTGGCCATGGCGCGAGCCTTGGCGCGTGAGCCGCAGGTGCTGTTGCTCGACGAGCCGTTCTCCGCGGTCGACGCGGCGGTGCGTCGCACGCTTTATCGCGAGCTCATCGAATTGCGCCGCACGCTCTCGATTCCCATCGTGCTCGTCACGCACGATTTCAACGAGGTGCTCAGATTTGCCGATACCGTGGTGGTGCTGGAGCGCGGCGCGGTGGTGGCCTGTGGTCCGGTCAACGAGGTGGCCGGACGCAGCGAGCTGGCGGTGCTCGAGGCGCAGCCCGATCCGGCCACGGCGTTCGATGCCCGGGTCAACGCGCATTTCCCCCAACGCGGTCTGCTCGAGCTGGAGCTCGACGGTCAAAGCCTGCTCGTCCCGGCCGTCGACGCCGCGCCGGGCATGTCGGTGCGGGTGCGCGTTGCCGCGCGCGATGTGGTGTTGGCCACGGAGAACCCGCGCGGACTGAGCATCCACAATCGGCTAGCGGGGCGGGTGGCGCGCATCGTGCCCCTGTCCGACGCGACGACGGTCGCCGTCCACGTGGCCGTCGGCGACATCGTGCTGATGGCGCACGTGACACGCGATGCGATACATCAGCTGAAGCTGCAAGAGGGCACGGAGGTGTTCGCCCTGATC
>QGUO01000372.1 GCA_003242495.1 Pseudomonadota bacterium
AGTAAGTAGCGCACAGGTGACAAACGCGATAAACGCGCTGCACGGTCGGGTTCGATCCGGTGGGGTTCGTGTCGCTAACCACAACGATACGTCCCGCCACGGGCTGCAACCGACTCATAACCGATTGCCGACTGACATTGAAACCCAGGCGGCTGCAAGCTGCGCCTCATCGAGCATCCATCGCCATCGACCCGATGGAGGAGGTATCAGGTGGCAATGCCAGCCTTCGAGCATGAAGCGAGCGCGGCCCAGCCGGTGCCCATCAATGCCCTGCGCCGCTGGCTGTACGGCAACTGGGCGTTGTTGTTCTCACATCCAGATGACTTTGCGGCGTACGGCTTCGAGGAGGATCGCTGGATCCTGCACGTGCGCGAGGCCTTTGCCGCCACCGGCGTGCGGCCGCTCGCGCTCGCCTCGCGGACGACGCGCCACAGCGCAGGATGGGTCCTGCAAGTCGGTGGTTGCTCCACCGATGTGGAGCCGGAGTCGCTGCGGCGCTATCCGCTCGCGCGCGACAGCCACGAATACGCGCTCGCGACCGCGGTGTGCAGCGCCAAAACGCGCTTCGTGATGTTCCTGGACGATACGCTGCGGCTGCGCCGGACGTATGTCTACACCGCGCACGATCGGCTGCCGTCGCCCATCGACCTGGCCGGGGTGGCTGAACGCCAGCGCCTGGGCGAGCGCCGTCGTGTCGCAGAAGCCGCGGCGCGGGCGCATGCGCAGCGCTGCGCACAACCCGACACACTCGCGTATCTGCCGCGCTGGCGACCCGTTTGTCACCCGGTGGTGACTGAACAGTGATCGAGCCGGTCACTGCCATTGCCGGCCATCCGACCCTGTTGTCATAAGAAAACCGTAGTACAGTCATGAAACGCTCGATACCGCGACTCCTGCGCAGCCGTCTGTCACTGACGTGCCTCGCGTCCGTTCTCTTGGTTGCGCTCGCGTGCGTTCCTGCTGCGCTGGCGAGCTCGGTGACGCTGCTCAACGTCTCTTATGACCCGACGCGCGAGTTGTACGCCGAGTACAACCAGCTCTTCGCCCGGTACTGGAAGTCCAAGACCGGCGAGGACGTGGCGATCCAGCAATCGCATGGCGGCTCGGGCAAGCAGGCGCGCGCCGTGATCGACGGCCTGCCGGCCGACGTGGTGACCCTGGCGCTCGCAGCCGATATCGACGCGCTCGCGACGCATGCGCGCCTGCTGCCGTCCGGTTGGCAGAAACGCCTGCCGAACAACAGCTCGCCCTATACCTCCACCATCGTGTTCCTGGTGCGCCAGGGCAACCCCAAGGGGATTCGGATTGGGGAGACCTCATCAAGCCCGGCGTCAGCGTGATCACTCCGAACCCGAAGACCTCGGGCGGCGCGCGCTGGAACTATCTCGCAGCCTGGGCGTGGGCACTGCGCGAGTATGGCAGCGCCGAGGCCGCGCAGGACTACATGCGCAAGCTCTTCGCGAACGTCCCCGTGCTCGATACCGGCGCGCGCGGCGCGACGACCACGTTCGCGCAGCGTGGTGTGGGCGACGTGTTGCTTGCATGGGAGAACGAGGCGCATTTGTCGACGCGCGAGCTCGGTCCGGGCAAGTTCGAGATCGTGATGCCTTCGCTCAGCATCCTGGCGGAGCCGCCGGTGGCGGTCGTCGATCGGAACGTCGAGCGCCGTGGCACGCATCGCGTGGCCACCGAGTACCTGAAGTACCTCTACTCGCCGCAAGCCCAGGAGATCATCGCCCGCAATTACTACCGGCCGACCGATCCCGAGGTGGCCAAGAAGTACGCCAGCCAGTTCCCGAAAGTGGAGCTCGTCACCATCGAGGACTTCGGCGGCTGGAGCGAGGCGCAGAAGGTTCATTTCGCCGAGGGCGGCATTTTCGATCAGATCGCGGCGCGCGGTCGCGGTCGGCGCTGAGCGCGCGGGTTCGCTGCTCGCGCATCGCACGAGACGCGACATCGCGCCACGAACGGGGCGCCTGAGTGGTGTCGTGCAGGCTTCGTGCCCGGGCAGGGTCACTCAGGGCCGTATTCTCGAGCGCGTCCCCCTGTCGGGCGATCCCCTGGCGTCAGGCGGCCAGGAAGCCGAGCAACGCGCCGTTGAAGGCTTGCGGCTGCTCCATGTTGGAGAGATGCGCGGCGTCGATCACTAGCAGCTGCGCCCCGGGGATCGTGTCCCTGATGAGCTCGGCATGGGGCGAGGGCGTGGCCAGGTCCTGCGTGCCGGCTATGACCAGCGTCTTGGCCATGATGCCCCTGATGCTTTCGCGCTGATCCATGTCCCGCACTGCCGCCGCGCAGGCCGCGTAGCTGCGCGGCTCGGTCTCGAGCAGCATCGCGCGCACCCGTTCGACCCGGTCGGGGTGCGCCAGCCGGAACTCGGGCGTGAACCAGCGCTCGAGGATGCCCTCGGTGAGCGCCGCCATGCCATGCGTGTGTACGGTCTCGATGCGCGCCTGCCAGGCTTCACGCGGGGGCATGTATGCGGACGTGTTGCACAAGGCCAGTTTCAGAACGCGGTCCGGCCAATGCGTGGCGATGTACATGGCGATCATTCCGCCGAGCGACAGTCCGCACAAGTGCGCGCGCGCGATGCCGCAGCCGTCGAGCACCGCGAGTGCGTCCCGCGCGAGATCGCCGATGGAAAGCTCCGTGCGTGCCGTGGCGCCGGATCGGCCGTGACCACGGGCGTCGAATCGCACGATCTCGTAGCGCTCGCGCAGCGCATCGATCTGCTCGTCCCACATCTCCAGGCTCGTGCCGAGGGAATTGAGCAGCAGCAGCGCCGGGGCGCCGGGATTCGGCAGGTGTTCACAGCGCAGCTGGATGTCGTCCACAGCAATGAGTTTCATGACCGCGATCCCGTCTTGCCCTGTGCTCCTCCGGTAACCTATAAGAATATCAACGCTTCTCAGCCGCCCTCGAGGTTCCCGGAACGTCGATGAATCGCTCGTTGCCGAAGTCCGCCGATCCGATGCCCGGGCACCCTGTATACCGGTATGAACGCCAGGTGGAATGGGGCGACTGCGATCCTGCCGGCATCGTCTTCTATCCGCGCTACCTCGCCATGTTCGATGCCAACACGGCGGGCTTGTTTGCGTCGGTGGGGCTGCCGATTCCGGAGCTTATCAGGAAGCATGGCATCGTCGGCATGCCGCTCGTCGACGTGCAGGCGAAGTTCTACAGGCCGTCGCGATTCGGCGACTGCATTACAATCGAGAGCTGGATCGAGGAGTGGGGCCGGGCGAAGGTGATCGTCGGGCACCGCATTCTGCGCGATGAGCAGCTCGCCGTGCAGGGTCGCGAGATCCGTGTCTGGGTTGCGTCGGACCCCGAGGAGGAGACGCGCATGCAGGCGCGGCCGATTCCGCAGGAAGTCATCGATCGTTTCCGCTAGGCGGCCCGGAAGCCGGTTCGCGGAACACGGGACGAGCCGACAATGCTGTCAGGAAGGCGGGGCATGAAGAGGGGGGTAATGAAGAACAAGACCAGAGCCAATGGCGTGACGTCACGTGCCGCGCGTTCGCGCGTCAACGGGGCGACGCCGGGTGCGACTGCGACACGCAGGCGCAAGAACGCCAATCACGAACGCAAGGAGACCCGGCTCGGACCATTGTCCGACTACCTGGGCTATGCGCTGCGGCGCGCGCAACTCGCCGTGTTCGAGGACTTCTTCGAGACCTATGCGGATCTCAACCTGCGGCCGACGCAATTCGGCCTGCTGATCGTCATCGACCAGAACCCCGGCCTCAAGCAGGCCGAGGCGAGCGCTGCCCTGGGGATCCAGACGCCCAATTTCGTGGCGCTGGTGGACGAGCTCGAGCGTCGGGGGCTCGCCCAGCGCCTGCCCGCCGTGAACGATCGTCGTTCGCATGCGCTGTATTTGACGAAGGCGGGGGAAGCCCTGCTCAAGCGCGTGCAGGTGCGCCAGGCCGAGCACGAGGCCCGGTTGGCGGCGCGCCTCGGCAAGACCGGGCGGGCACAGCTGCTCAACCTGCTGGCCAAGCTCGCCAAGCGGGACTGAGCGCCCGGGGGCGGAGGGGGGCTCCTGGCCGGCAAGTGGGCGGGATTTCTTGACACCGCGAGGCTCGGCCAAGACAATGCCCGCCCTCCCATCCTGCGG
>QGUO01000373.1 GCA_003242495.1 Pseudomonadota bacterium
CCGGGCGGCAGCCCGCGGGAGGATGTCAGGTCGAATCCAGCGCGCGGCGCAGTCTTCGCGCCGGCGGTGTAGATCACCGACGAGTTGTCCGCGAGCACCAGGTTGCGCCCCACGTCCAGCCGGATGTCGCCCGTACCGGTGCGGATCATGCCGCCGGCGCCGACGACGAGGTCACCGCCGCTCTCGAAGTCGTAACCCGCGGATGGCGCGGTGAGCAATGCGGCGTCACGGGCCGAGTCGGCGAACCCGTCGCTGATCGCGGCATCGATGTGCAGATCGCCCGCTGCCTCCAATCCCAGCCAGCCCGCGCCGATCTGACCGGCGAGATCGACGTCACTGCCGACCCGGAGATCGCCCGTGCTGCGCACCCGCATGCCCGCGCCGAGCGTCCACTCCGGGACCGGCGCAGCGTCGCTCAGCCAGCCGGTCGCCTCGGACAGCATCTGCGCAGCCAGTGCCGCATCGATCTCCTCGGCTTCGTAGCTGGCCACGCCCACGAGCGAGCGCGCACGCGCACCACGGAATTCTCCGTCGAGGCGCCCGACCGCGAGTCCGTCGCCGGTTCGCTCGGCGCGCACCACGATGCGCCCGCCCCCTTCGCGCCCGCCGGAGACGTCGACCAGCGCGCCGTCTGCCACGTCCACGCGACCGCTTGTGGCGACCAGCTCGACCGTGCCGCTCGACGGCGCCAAGGCAGGCTGATCCACCTCTGCCGCAGCCGCTTCGATCCGCGCCGTGCTCTCGAGCACCACGCCGCTGCCGCCGATCAGTCGAACGTCACCGCCCTGCGCGGCGACCGCAGAGCCACCCGCCGCGATCGTACCGGCGATACGCACGGCCCCTTCATCGGATCGCAGGGTCACTGTGTGCGCATCGATGCGCTCGCCCGCAGCCAGCGTAAGGTCCTGGGTGCGCACGCGGATCGCACGCGCAGCATCGAAGCCACCGGCGTTGAGTTGCGCGTTGAGCGCCGAGAAATCGTCGATCGTACCGGCGTCCAGAGCGAACTCGCCGCCCGCACGATCGGCGACCGTCGTGGCCTGCAATGTCCCGCGGATGATTGCCGCGCGGCCGGCCTCGATGCCGAGGCGACCGGAAGGTCCACCGCGATCCGAACCCGAGACGTCGATCACGGCGCCCTCGCGCACCACGACGTCCGCGGCGGCCGTCAGCTCGACCCGTCCACCCGGCGCGAACTTCACGACATCGCGGAAATCGCGCGCGACGCCGCTCAGGTCGAGCATCGCGGCATCGCCCAGGGTCAGATTTCCGCTTGCAGCGGTCAGGGACAGCGTGCCGGCAGGCAACACCACCGCGGTGTCGAGGCTGAGACTGGCGCCACTCATTGCGAGCCGTCCCCCCAGCGCGTCGACGGTTGGACTCGCATTCTCGCCCTCGTCGATCCGCACGCCGCGCTCCACGCGTAGATCGCCACCGACGTGCAACGCGTAGTCCGCACCCGATCCGCTGGTGATCCGACCGGCCGACAGGGACAGGGCGCCGTCCGCAACCAGGCTGCCCCGGCCATCGATCACCACGGCGCCGGCCGAACCCTGGATCGCCTCGAAGCCCGTGAGCCTGACCTCACCCGATTCGAGGCGCAGCGAATCGACATCGAGTGCGAGTCTCGCGCTGCCCGAATCCGTTGGGCTTGCCGCGGCGCCGCTGTTGCGCAGCACCAGCCCACCGGCAGTGATGCCAACCGTATCGACCTCGCTGCCACGGCCGCGCAAGCGCGCCGTGTCCAGGGTGAGGCTGCCCAGCGTCGGACCCGTTTCCCCTCGCGCGCCGAGCTCAAAGGAGCCATGGAGCTGAATGGATTCGTGGCCGCGGATCAACAGATCCGTTGCAAAACCCAGCCGCTCGAGCATCTCGAGCCCGAGCGTGACGCCCGGCTCGTCCTCCGGCACGTTCCCCAGGTTGACCCGCATCGACGCGAGATCCACCTCCTCCGCGTCGAGGCGCGCATCGCGCGACAGCTCGATGGTGCGACTGCCTTCCAGCGATATCGAGCGTCCCGAGACGTCGGCGCCGCCGTGAACGCGCACATCGCCCGCATGGCCGCTGCCCGCCGTACGATCCAATCCCACGCGGCGCGCCGCGGAGACTCTCATCAGCGCGCCGTCGCCGTTCAACTCGAGCGTATTGGCGTCGAGGGATTCCGCTCCGGATACTACAATGTATGCCCCTTCCCCGACGGTGATGTCCTCGTTGGCCGCAAAGATGAATTCCAGGCCGGTGAGCGGTGAGCCGGCGTCATTGTCGACAATGACGGAATCGGCGCTGACCTCGATCGCCGTGCCTGTGGCGCCGGCCGAGCGGGAACCCCCCACGAGGATGCTGCCCGCACCGAAGCTCGACAGCTCGGTCGCATCGATCGACAGGTAGCCCTCCGGAGCCTGGCCCGCCGCGGCCGTGATCGCGATGCGTTGCGCGGCGATGTCCAGGTTGCCAAGCAGGCCGCCTTCGTCCACCCCGAAGCGGCCCGTCCCCTCCAGCCGCAGGGTCTCCGTGGCCGCCAGCACCAACGAGCCCGCATCGGACGGGGTGCGCGCCATCACGCCGGCCGCCTCGCCCATGACTTTCGCGTACTCATTGAACGAGTAGCGCGAAATTTCGCTGTACTGCTCGATCACCCGACGCGTCATGACCTTGAACCGGCCGTATGCCGGATCCCGGACGCGGCCCTGGTCGCCGCGGGCGCGGTATCCGGAGACCAGCAGCGAGCCATCGGGTTGCTCGACCGACGGCAAGGGTCCCGCGGTCGCGCCGCCCATGGGCTCGATCAGCAGGCCGCCGTCCAGCAACGCGTAATGTGCCGGCAGCAGCGTGTAGTAGCCCGGCGCGAGCCCGGGCACGTCCGCCAGCCAGATGGTGTCGCCCACAGACAGACGCACGTCCGCCAGCGGATTGGCGCCGCTGCGCGGACTCGGATGAATGGGTGCAGGCGCGCTGCCGAGACTCGGCAGGATGGCGAATCGCGGCGTGTCCGCTGCGAAGGCGAGAATGTTGTTCGAGCCACCGTTGCCGGGCGAGAACGACCATCCAAGCAGGTCGCCGCCGCCGCTGACATCGAGCACGGCGCCTGCAGCGACGTTCACCTCGGGCCCGCTGAGGCGCACGGACTTCTCGGGGGTCCAGCCCGGCTGACCGTACCCGGGAAAGAGTCCGCCAACCGCGACTTCGCCGAACGGCACCGTCAGGCCGTCGAGGGACGCCGATGTCAGACTGCCGGGCAGCAAGGTCACGGACTCGGTGGCCTCCAAGCGCACCTGCCCCTGCGGCGCGCGAAGCACGCCACCCTGAACGATCACGGGCGCGCGCACGGTCAGGCGCTCGCCGAAGGACAGCGGCGTCGGAGCCGGGGCGCCGTTGCCGATGAACTCCACCGACTGAGCCGATTCGATCACGAAGCCCGGATAGCTCGCCGCGCCGTCACCGTGATTGTTGGACGTCGGGCTCTGGGTGCGCTGCGATGCGGTGTAGACCTGCGCCGCGTCGAACACCAGCCCGCCGCCCGAGTACAGTCCGACGTTGGCGGCGCCCAGCGGGGCCAGCCGGATGTCGCCGGTGGACTCGAAGCGCGCGACATCGAAGCCCGCCGCCATCTCGGCGTCCACGCATGCCGGCAAGCCGCAGCCGAGGTTCAGCTGGCCGAAGAGGTCGATGAGATCCGCCCGGATGGTGAGATCGGCGGTGGCTGTCTGCGCCAGCGGAACGGGTGCGCTGACATTGGTGGGCGGCAGCGCGGAGTTGAAGCCGATGTAGGCCGATTCGAGGTTGACGGCGGCTTCCTGACTCGAGTGCATGCCCAGCAGCGCGGTGCCGATCCGGATGGAGCCGCGCGTCGACAACGTGACGTCGCCGTCGAACAGAAGCGCGCTCTTCCCGACTGCGTCCAACGAGCCGGTTTCGATGTACAAATCGTCGACGCCCGAGGCGTTGATGCGGTCGGCGAACAGCGTCATGCCCTGCCATGGCCTGTCTGTCATGGTTTCGCTCGTGACGGAGGGCGTCACGGCAGCGATGTCCTCGGAGAGGCTCTGACGCATCGATACCGGCCGGGTAATGATCGACAGCTCCCCCCCACGTCCAGCGGCCCCGCCGGGCGCGAGATGCA
>QGUO01000374.1 GCA_003242495.1 Pseudomonadota bacterium
CCCGCGCTGGCGCAAGCGTCGGCGGCAGACTCATCGGGCGAACGCCGGCAGGGCCCCCGGCGCGTACCTGTCGGCGTCGGTCTTGGAGCGGCTCGTGGAATCGGAGTTCGAGGCGAGTCGCGCGGCGTTCCGGGCACATCTCGGCTACGTGCCGCATGTGATCGCTTACCCGTGGATGCTTGGCTCGACGTTCTCGTTGCACATGGCGCGGCGCCATGGTTTCCGCGCGGCCTTCGGCGTGGCGCTCGACTACGCGGCCGAGCGCCGGCGCGAGCGGTTGCCGCTCGCGGTCTTCGGGCGGCTGAAATGCGATTGGTTGCGCATGCTGCCGGGGCACGCGCGTTCGAGCGTGCTCACGGCTGTGCGCCGTAAGGTGTCCGGACTGAGCGCCATCCAGCATCTGGCGCATTGAGCGCCGCGTCGTCGACCCTGGTTCTGGCGAAATTCCGCGTGCAGGAGATTCGCTCGTGAAGCATCGAACCATAGCAGTCATGGGGCGCTTGCTGGATCAGAGCGACGGTCTCGGCATCTATGGACAGAATCTGCTGCGCGAGCTGCTCGCGCTCGATCCGATCACGCGCTATGTCATCCTGCTCGATTCGCCCAAGTCGCGGGACATGTTTCGCGAGTTCCGCAACGCTGAGTCGCACGTGGTCCCCTCGCGCTACAAGCTGTATTGGGACCAGGTCATCGTGCCGCGCATGGCACGCGCCCTGGGCGCGGACTTGATATTCAATCCGAAGTTCTCCATTCCGCTGCTGACGCGCATCCCATGCATTTTCGTGCAGCAGGGCTCGGATTGGTACGTGAACCCGCAGAACTATCCATGGTGGGACAATCTATACATCCGGGTGATGCTGCCCTTGTACAGCGCCCGGGCGATACGCACCCTGGCGATCTCCCGCGGGACACTCGAGGACCTGGCGAGGTATGCCCGCATCGACGTGCGCAATTCCGTGGTGACCTATGCGGGCGTGGGAGCGAACTTCTCGCCGGAACGCGATGCCCGGGCCCTGGAGCGCTTCCGCAAGCAGTACCGGTTGCCCGCAAGGTTCATTTTTACCGTCGCGCGCACACTGCACGTGGGCCACAAGCGCATGCCCCCTTATCCGGGGGGCAACAATGAGCGGCTCGTGCGTGGTTACCTGCGATACCGGCGCGCAGGCGGCGATCTGCCCCTGGTCGTGGCAGGTCTGCGTACCGAGGAGTATCTGCGCGCGCGGGGGTTCACCGATGCCGATCTCGCCGACGTCGTGTTCCTCGGTTTCGTGCCCAACTCGCAGATTCATCTCGCGTACCAGCTTGCCGAGTGTTTCGTGCTCGCGACGCTCTGCGAGAGCTTTGGTATCCCCATCGTGGAGGCGATGGCGTGCGGTTGTCCGGCAATCGTGCCCTCGACCTGCGCATCGCCGGAGATCGCGGGCGGTGCTGCGCGGCTCATCGATCCGCGCAGCGAGGCGGACATTGCGCGGGCGCTCGGCGAGGTCACGGGCTCGCGACTGCTGCGTGAGCGCATGCGCGAGCTGGGCCTGCAGCGCGTGAAGAGTCTCACGTGGAGAGAGACGGCGCGACGCACGCTGGCGGTGTTCAACGAAGTGGTGCCGCTCGAGGTGGCCGCGCGCGCCCGGGCAGCAGTGTCCTGAGGTGGGTGCCGGCGTGAGAATCGCGTGGCGAATCGGTCTGTCGATCCTGCTTCTGGCGCTGCTGTTCGTCTTCGTGGTCGACGCCCGGGAGTTCCTGCGGATGATGGCAGCGTTCCACCCGGGTTGGCTGCTGCTGGTGTTCGCGCTCTTCACGCTCGATCGCATCCTGATGACATACAAATGGCTGTTACTGCTTCAGGCGCAGGGCTACCGTCTGTCGTTGTTCGAGGGAGTGACCATCTACTGCAGCGCCATGGTGTGGGGTTTTGCCCTGCCCGCAACGGTGGGCGCGGATGCGATCCGGGCGGTAATGGTGGCGCGCCGCGGGGTGAACGGCACTGACGTGGTCGCCTCGATCGTGGTGGAACGCATGATCGGCTTCATGCTGGCGCTCGCGCTCGGGGTGGTGAGTCTCGGTGTGCTGCGGCTGCTCGGCGTGCTCGACGCGAGATTCGACGTGGCGCTGTACGCAGGCGTCGCCATGTTCCTCGGATCACTCGCCTTGCTCGTCGCCGCAATGAGCCGCAGGCTGGTCGAGGGCGCCATTGCCCGCCTGCCACGCGCCCTGCGCGAGATGAAAGCGATGCGTTATCTGGAGCGCTTCGCGAGCGCCTACCGACAGCTGGGCGGTGCGCGCGGCACGATCGCCCGTTTCAGCGGGCTCACGATCCTGGAGCAGCTGCTTTCGGTGATGTGCATCTGGGCCGTCGCAATGAGCCTGGCAGTTCCCGTCAACCTGCTGGTGATGCTCGGGGTCATGCCTTTGAGTGGCCTGATTTCCCGGCTGCCGATCTCCTTCGACGGCCTGGGGGTGTTCGAGGCGGTGTTCGTCGGCCTGCTGCTGCTCGCCGGGGTGCCGGCCGAATCGGCGCTTGCGATCGCGATCAGCGGCCGTGTGCTGCAGTTGCTCGCATTCCTGCCCTGGTGGCTGGTCCACGTGAGCCGCTCGGGCACCGCGCGCCCGCCGCTGCAGGCGGTGGCCGCGCGCAGCCCCGAGGAGCTCGGGGCGAAGGGCTGAGCGGCGGGGCACTTGACACCCGGGTGCACACCGGTCAGCCTTGCGGCGCCCAAGCACCCTGTTTTAGTGATTCTAGACGCCAGATCGGCACCGGATTCATGCTGCGCACCATGCTCCAGGCGAAACTGCACCGCGTGCGGGTCACGCAGGCAGATCTCGATTACGAAGGCTCCTGCGGTATCGATGAGCTGCTGCTCGACGCCTCCGGGCTGCGCGAGTACCAGTACATCGAGATTTACAACATCTCGAACGGCGAGCGTTTCACCACGTACATCATCAAGGCGCCGCGTGGCTCCGGGGAGATCTCCCTGAACGGAGCCGCGGCACGCAAGGCCATGGTCGGCGACCTGCTGATCATCTGCGCCTACTCGCAATACAACGAGCAGGAACTGGCGAATTATGCACCGGTCGTGGTGATCGCCGACGAGCGCAACCGCCCGCGCCGCATCGAGACGCTGCGCGCCGCCGGCTAGCCTCCAGTGCGCATTTTTTCGGTCTTGTATGAGCGGGCGCTCGCCTGGAGCGCTCATCGCCATGCGCCCTGGTATCTGGGGGGTGTGAGCTTCGCCGAATCTTCGTTCTTCCCGATCCCGCCCGATGTGATGCTGGCGCCCATGACGCTGGCACGCCCGGTCGCCTGGTGGCGTTTCGCGCTGCTCACGACGGTTGCCTCGGTGCTCGGCGGACTCGCCGGATACTTGATCGGGTTCTTTGCGTTGGAGGCGATCGCACCGGCGCTGCAGCGTTGGGGCTACTGGGAGGCCTATCTCACCGCGTCCGCCTGGTTCGATCGCTGGGGCTTCTGGGCGGTGTTCATCGCGGGCTTCACGCCCATCCCCTACAAGGTCTTTACCATCGCGGCCGGCGCGGCGCAGATGGCGCTGCTGCCCTTCGTGCTCGGCTCGGCGATCGGTCGCGGCGCGCGCTTTTTCATGGTGGCGGGGCTGGTGCGCGCCATCGGGCCTGGCATCGAGCCGTACTTGCGCAAGCACGTCGATACCATCGGCTGGGTGGTGTTGGGGCTGCTGGTGGGTGCGTTCTTGTTGTTCCGGTAGCGGGGCGCGCCGCGACCCGTCATGCAACGGCCGCAGGACGGCGGGCATTGCCTCAGCGTTCCACCCGATACTCGATGCCCGCGCGCATTTCGCTCGACCCGCGCGCCGCTTCCACCGACACCGAATCGGTCAGCCGGTAGCGCAAGGAAATGACCTCGCCGGGCTCGAACAGCCCGACGCCGTAGCTCACGTACAATCGCGGCGACAGGTACTGGCCCACGGTGAACGCCGCCCCGCCGATCATCTCGTCCTCTTCCACCCCCACCTCGTCCACACCGAGACGGTTACCGATGCTGCGCGCCAGCAATCCGCCGCCCGCCGTGCCCAGCGAACGCGCTGCGCTCTGCAGGGCGTCGCCATCGCCATCGCCGTTGCCGATCTGATTGAGCGGACGGCCTGCC
>QGUO01000015.1 GCA_003242495.1 Pseudomonadota bacterium
AGTCTGGACGCGTTGTTCGCTCAGGTGGCCGAAGAGGAAAAGTTGATCCGTCAGGACCCGCTGGGCCGCGGCAGCCGGGCGATCGCTGCCGTGTTCGGGTACGCAGGATCGTAGCCACCACCCCGGCGCTGACGGCCGGAAGGCGGTGCTGCCGCCAAGTGATTCGAGCGCATGAAACGGAGTGCGGCGGGCGCACGTTCCCGATAGAGAAGGGGGCAGGCAAGCATTTCGCCCGGAGTTGTACCATCATGAAGGACATGCCTGGACACACCATCATGGCATCGGCGGGTCGCGTGTGGGCGCGTCGAGGGGCGACGACATCGGGCTTGCTGTTGCTCGCGGCGATGGCGCAACAGCCGGCGGCTGCAGCCGAAGAGGATTCGCTGCGTCACGGCGAGTTGCAGCACTACGAGTTGGTGATCGAGACCGGCTTGCCGCATCTGGAGAACAACCTGCGTTACACCGCCACGCACGAACGGCGTCGACTGAGCCAGGAACAGCTTTTCTCGGCCTTTCCCTTGCTGAACTCCAGCGCGCTCGCGGGTTGTCGTCTGCATCAAGCGAGTCGGACTCGCGAGCAGGCCACCTACACGCTGGTGTGCGAGGAGGGCTCCGAAGCGAGCGGCACGGCGACCTGGCGGATCGGCGAACGCCTGGTGCGCGGCATCCTGCACGTGAAACTCGGCGGCAAGAACATGACCATCTATCAGCGGGTCAGCGCGTCGCGTTTGCCGCCCGTGGACGCCCGTTCGGCGAGGCCGTCGTCAGACGGCTGAGCACGACGCCGCGTGCGCGACCCCGCGCGCCAGCGTTGTCCCAGCCCGGTGCGTCGGCTCTTGGTCGCCAGTGAGTCGGGCGATGCGGCGCACGACATCTCTGTCGTGTTCGCACCGCCGGCGCCAACCGGCTCGAACCGGTTCGTCCAAGACCGTCGCCGCCGCGTTGAGCTGTGACATAATCGTTGCGCACGGGTCGCTCGTCACCGAGGTGCCGCAATGATCGAGCTCGTCATCCACGCCCGCCGCCGCGACCTCGGCGGCTTCGAAGTCGGACGGGTATTGCCATGGAGCGGGCGCCGCATGGTCGGCCCGTTCATTTTTTTCGATCACATGGGGCCGGTGGTCCTGCCTGCGAACATCCCGCGTGAGGCGGATGTCCGGCCGCATCCGCACATCGGCCTGTCGACGATCACCTATCTCTTTGCTGGTGAGATCGTGCACCGTGACAGCGTCGGCTGCCACCAGGTCATCCGTCCGGGTGAAGTCAATTGGATGACCGCCGGTCGCGGGATCACACATTCGGAGCGCTTCGACACGCTTCGTCAGACGGGCGGCGAGTTGGACGGGATCCAGGCGTGGATCGCCTTGCCCACGGCGGACGAGGAAGTCGAGCCGGGATTCGTGCACCATGACGCCCCGGACTTGCCGCAGCATGCAGCGCAGGGCGTGAGCGTGCGGCTCATTGCCGGCGCCGCGCTCGGCCTGACCAGTCCCGTCAAGACGTATTCGCCCATGTTCTACGCGCACGCGGAGCTCGACGACGGTGCGGCGCTGCAGCTCGCGCCGGAATATCCGGAACGTGCGGTTTATGTGGCCCAGGGCAGGGTGAGCGTGGGCCATCAGACGTTCGAGCCGGGTCAGATGCTCGTCGTGACGCCAGGTGCATCCCCCGCCATCGTCGCCCAGGGCCGCGCTCGTTTGATGCTGCTGGGCGGCGAGCCCGTCGGGCCCCGCCACATCTGGTGGAACTTCGTTTCGTCGAGCAATGAGCGCATCGAGCAGGCGAAGGCCGACTGGAAGGCGGGGCGCTTCGCCTTGCCGGTGGGCGACGATCGGGAGTTCATTCCGCTGCCGGAGGAGCCCAAGCCTGCAGCGGAGCCCATGTCGTGACCGATGGCGATCGTCGGTCGCCGCGTCGCGTGGTGGATCCCCACCGACATCGCCGACGTTCCTGCCGTTGACCGATCCCGTTGTCACGCGCTGCCGTCGGGTTCCAGCGAGCGCCGCGTGACGCTCGCCCGCGGGGAAGTGACTCACTTTGGCGACATCCGGCGTCCGGTCGCCCGGGGAATCCGGGCTTGCCTTGCGATCGGGGCTCGCCGAGAATAGTTCGCGATCCTTGCACTGACCGCGCCATGACGCGGGTGTGCCCACCTCTCGCAGCTCGAACGCTTGCGATCCCGCCTTCCTCCAGTCCGGGGTACGGCCGTCTTGGGTGACGGATGCCCGTGCGGGCGTCCGTGTTTCGTTGATCGATGTTGAACGGTAGACCTTGAACACGCGTGCACATTCCGCCGAAGGGTCCGACGATCTCGCTGTGCTCCAGGGCACCGACGGCGAGCGTGTCGAACACAGCGACAAGACGCCTGCGCCGCGCGGGCTGGTGGCCATTCTTGCCGGGATGGTGATGGTCGGACCGCTGGGCATCGACACCTACCTGCCCGCGCTGCCGGCGCTCGCCAGTGAGTACGCCGCGCCGCCCGCGTTGGTGCAGCAGACGCTCAGCGCGTTCGTGTTCACCATGGCGTTGACGATGCTGTTCTACGGCACGTTGTCCGATTCACTGGGCCGCCGTCGCGTGCTGCTGTTCTCGCTCGCGCTGTTCGCGGTCTCCAATCTTGCCGCGGTGTTCGCGCCGGACATCCGCACCTTGATCGTGTGCCGTGCGCTTCAGGGAGTCGCTGCGGGCGCCGGCGGGGTGGTCGCGCGCGCCATCATTCAGGATTGTTACCGCGGCGCCGAGGCGCAACGCGCCCTGGCGCAGGTGCTCATGATCTTCGGCATCGCGCCGGCAATCGCGCCCATCATCGGCGGTTGGCTGCATCATGCGTTCGGATGGCACTCCATCTTCATCTTCTTGACGCTGGGCGGCGCGGCGCTGTTTGCGGTGTGTTACTTCATGCTCGGCGAGACGTTGCCGCGCAGCCAGTTTCAGCCATTGAATCTGCGGGCGATCCTCGCGAACTATCTACAAGCGCTGCGCGACCTGCGCTTCGTGCTGATGTGCGTCAGCATCGGGTTGCTGTTCGGTGCCGTGCCGCTCTACGTGGGCTCGGCCGCGCCCTTCGTCATGGAAATCCTGAACCTGTCGGAGACCGCCTTCGGCTGGCTGTTCATCCCGATGATCAGCGGCATCATCATCGGCTCGGCCGCGGCGGAGCGCCTGCTCAAGCGCCATCCGGGCATTTCCGAGCGATTGATGTTCTGGGGCTTGGTATTGTGCATCGTGGCATCCGGCATCAACATCGCCTACACCGCACTGGCGACCATCGATATCCCGTACGCCGTGCTGCCGCTCGCCCTTTATACCTTCGGTATGGCGATGGCGATGCCGGGGATGGTGATGCGGGCGCTCAATCGGCTGCCGACCATGCATGGCCTGTCAGCCTCCATGCAGGGCTTCATTCAGATGATGATCTTCACCGTGGTGACCGGCATGGTTGCGCCGCTGCTGTTCGACAGCGCGTTCAAGCTGGCTCTCGGGATGGCTGGCGGTGCGGTGCTCGGCATCGCCCTGTGGGCCGCGATCAACGCGCGAACAACACGAACGCCTGGCTCAGCGTGATCCACACTCCCCAGCCGAGGGGAATGGCAACTGCCAGCCAGGCGATCGCCAGCAAGCCGCGGCTCGTGCGCCTCGCGACGCCGCCGGGTGCCGCCGCGGCCTGGGTGCTCGTCGCCTGTTCGTGGGCGTGGGCGCGTTCGGCGGCCAGCTGTTCCTCGCTCATGTAGTGCTTCTCGTGCACCGGTCTGACGAGCAGATTGCACACCAAGCCCCCGACCAGCATGGCCGCGAGCACGTACATCGTGATGTTGTAGGCCTGATCGGGCGGTACGCCGCGCGTGAGTTGAAACTCGCGGATGTAGTTCACCACCACCGGGCCGAGAATTCCCGCTGCCGACCATGCCGTGAGCAGTCGACCGTGAATGGCGCCGACGTGCTGGGTCCCGAAAATGTCCGCGAGGTACGCCGGAATGGTCGAGAAGCCGCCGCCGTACATCGACAGGATCACGCAGAACAGCAGCACGAACAGGCCGATCTGACCGGCATTGCCGGTGAGGGGGGCCGACACGTATAGCGCGATGCCGAGCAGGAAGAACACGTAATAGGTGTTCTTGCGCCCCAGAAAGTCCGACATGGAGGCCCAGAAGATGCGTCCTGCGATGTTGAACAACGACAACAATCCGGCGAAGGCGGCGGCAATGGTCGCCACCTGCGCACGTTGCGCCTCACTGAGCGCCGCCAGCGGTGCCGGCACCGCGATCAGCTGACCGCCGAACACTTCCTGCAGCATGGGCGAGGCCATGCCGATCACGCCGATGCCCGCGCTGACGTTGAGGCACAGTACGCCCCACAGCAGCCAGAACTGCGGCGTGCGCACCGCCTCGTTCACGTGAACGTGGCGCGAGGTGACATGACGGTGCTGCCGGCGCGGCGCCGTGTGCCCGGGCGGCTGCCAACCAAGCGGCTGCCAGCCGAGTGGCGGGATGCGATAGCCGAACGCGCCGAGCGTCATTGCGATGAAGTATGCGATGGCGAGCACCACGAAGGTCTGCCATACGCCGACGGATACATCGCTGGCAAAGGCATTCATCAGGCGGTCGGCGAGGGGCGCGCCGATCATGGCGCCGCCGCCGAAACCCATGATGGCGAGGCCGGTGGCCATGCCGCGATGGTCGGGGAACCACTTGATGAGCGTCGAAACCGGAGAGATATAGCCCAGGCCGAGTCCGATGCCGCCGATCGCGCCGGCGCCGAGCCACAGCAGCCAGATCTGGTGGATGTACACACCGAGCGCCGAGATCAGCAGGCCGCCACTCCAGCACAGGGCGGCGACGAAGCCGGCCTTGCGCGGTCCGGCCCGCTCCAGCCAATGGCCGAAGAGCGCCGCGGACGAGCCGAGGAACACGAAGAACAGCGTGAACGTCCACCCGAGCATGGCGACCGACCAGTCGCATGTGGACGAGAACACCCGTTCGAGGACGCCTGCATCCGGGCACGTGACGGGCTGATCGATGCCGATGGCGCGCGAGAGCGGCAGCCAGAAGACGCTGAAGCCGTACGCCATCCCGATCGACAGATGGATGGCGAGCGCCGCGGGTGGCACCAGCCAGCGATTGAAGCCAGGCCCGGCGACCGTGCGTTCCTTGTCGAGCAGTCCGACAACGCTCCGTCCGGGTGCGATCGTCACGTCGTTCGTGGCCATGGGCGTTTTCTTTCGCGACGGTAGGCCTGCGGTCGAGTGCGCGGTATCTCGCAATCCCTGCCCGGCTGTCAACCTCGGCGCGCTGCGACACTGTCGCGTCGGTACGAGCCCGACCGGGCGACTGCGGCGCGATCGGGCCGGACGCCCAGCGGCCGGGCATCCGTATCCGGCCGCGGAATGGTTGCGGACTCAGCGCTGCGTCAGACGGTGGTACCAGGCAAGGAACTCGTCCGCCGCCCGGTGCAGGTTCTCGCGCCAGTCGTCCGCCGCGGCGTGATCCGCGCCGTCAGTCACGTACTTGATGCACACGAACTCGGCGTTCTCCTGCGTGCACACCTTGGCGAGCGCGTAGGCCTCCATGTCGACGACATCGCAGGGCACGGGACAGGCTGCGGTCTGAAAGGAGTCACCGGTGCCGCATACCGCGGCCGGCAAGTCGGGGCATGTCACGGGGAACTCGAGCTGCCCGGGCAGATCGTCGTACGGGGTCTCGCCCGGTGCAAAACCGAGCCCGGTGACATCCATGTCGCGTTGAACGAAACGGTGACAGGCCACCACCGTGCCGGTGGGAAACTTGGCGCTGCCCACGGTGCCGAAATTGATCACCCGCGGCAAGCGGCGGCCGGCGTGCCGGTATTCGGCCAGACGCCGGGTGAGCGCGGCGGCGGCGTTGACCTTGCCGACTCCGCAGTACAGGACCGGGATTGCGGCGCGCTCGAACAGGTCTTGGCTTTCCATGCGCAGGGCGAATACCACCAGCGGGTCGGGGAGATTCATGGCAGAAACAGGCATCCTGTGAAGAAGACGAATCCGTGAAGTTTAGCCACGGTCGCGCGCGCGCCGCGAGCCACGCTCGAGCGGGTGGGCGTCGAGGGCGACGCCGGCAGCCGACGAGGCCTGGCTCAGCCGGGCGTGCGACACGCGCCGCGGTTCTCCGCCCGGCGCACGACACGCGGCGCCGAGTCGCGGCAGACGCGCTCGAAGCGCTCGCTCCGTTCGTCGATCCGGTATGTCAGGGCACGGGCGCGCGGTACAGGCGCGCGGCACGGGCGCCACGGGCGTCGCAACCGCCCGCCAGGCGACGAAACGGCATTGCCAGGCTCCGCAACTCGCCCGGGTCGTCCGCAAGCGCGGTCACGATCTGTCGGGCGACGCGATCCGGGCGTGCGCCCGGGCCCCTCGCTGCGACTCGATCGGCGGCACAATGGCCCGCACGGCAGCTTCTCCACGGGACGGCGCCATGCCCAACCGTCGCCCAACAGCGCGAAAGGGCGCTTTTTCAGGCGCGCCGACCCGAATCAGGCGCCCGGACGGGCACACCTGGAGGTCAATCCGAGCGCGCGTGTTGCAGCTCGGTATAATCCCCGATTCTGCGTCGCTTCCGTACGAGCCGGGCAGGTCGCCTGGCGGCGGCGCATACCGAGATCGATCGAACGCATGAGTCAAGACAGCTCCCTGTCCAATTCGCGCGAAGGCCTCAGGCAGGCTGCGCTCGACTACCACGAATTTCCGTCGCCGGGCAAGCTGTCCATCGCCCCGACCCGCCAGCTCACCAATCAGCGTGATCTGTCGCTGGCGTACTCGCCGGGAGTGGCTGCGCCCTGCGAAGAGATCGTCGCCGATCCGCTCAATGCCTACCGATACACGGCGCGCGGCAACCTGGTCGCGGTGGTGACCAATGGCACGGCGGTGCTCGGCCTGGGCGCCATCGGTCCGCTCGCCGCCAAGCCGGTGATGGAAGGCAAGGCAGTGTTGTTCAAGAAGTTCGCCGGCGTGGACGTGTTCGATATCGAGATCGACGAGCGCGATCCGGACAAGCTGGTGGACATCATCGCGGCGCTCGAGCCCACCTTCGGCGGCATCAATCTGGAAGACATCAAGGCGCCGGAGTGCTTCGAGATCGAGCGCAAGCTGCGCGCACGCATGCGCATCCCGGTGTTTCACGACGATCAGCATGGCACCGCCATCATCGTCGGCGCGGCCGTGCTCAACGGGCTGCACGTGGTCGGCAAGAGCCTCTCCGAGGTCAAGCTGGTCGTGAGCGGGGCCGGAGCCGCGGCGCTGGCCTGTGCAAATCTGTTGGTCGACCTCGGCCTGCCGCGCGAGAACATCTGGCTCACCGACCTGGCCGGGGTGGTGTATCGGGGCCGCACCGAGCTCATGGATCCCGAAAAGGAGCGCTTTGCCCAGGATACCGAGCTGCGCACGCTGGCCGACGTGATCGTCGATGCCGACATCTTCCTCGGGCTTTCCGCGGGCGGCGTGCTCAAGCCGCAGTACCTCGAGCGCATGCGGCGCCAGCCGCTCATTTTGGCGTTGGCCAACCCCGTCCCGGAGATCCTGCCGGAGGAGGCCAAGGCCGTGCGACCGGACGCGTTGATCGCGACCGGGCGGACGGACTACCCCAACCAGGTCAACAACGTGCTGTGCTTCCCGTACATCTTCCGCGGCGCGCTCGATGTGGGAGCGACCACCATCACGCGTTCGATGGAGATCGCCACCGTGCATGCCATTGCCGAGCTGGCACGTCAGGAGCAGAGCGACGTCGTGGCGAGCGCCTACGGCGTCGAGGACTTGTCGTTCGGACCGGAGTACCTGATCCCGAAGCCGTTCGATCCGCGGCTCATCGTCAAGATCGCCCCTGCCGTGGCGCGCGCGGCGATGGAGGCAGGCGTTGCGACCCGCCCGATCGAGGATTTCGAGGCGTACGCGCAGCGGCTGCAGCAGTTCGTCTACCACAGCGGCATGTTCATGAAACCCATCTTCGCCGCTGCGCGGCTCATCGAGCCGCAGCGCTCGCGGATCGTGTTCGCCGAGGGCGAGGACGAGCGCGTCCTGCGGGCCGCCCAGATCCTGGTGGACGAGCGGATCGCGCACCCCATCCTGGTGGGCCGCCCGGCGCTGATCGAGCAGCGTCTGCGCCGCTATGGCCTGCGCCTCAAGATCGGGGAGCACGTGGACATCGTCAACCCCGAGCACGATGAACGCCACCGCGAGTACTCGGAGGAGTACCGCCGCCTCATGGGGCGGCGGGGCGTGACGCAGCAGTACGCGCGGCTCGAAATGCGCCGTCGTACCACGCTGATCGCCGCCATGCTGCTGCGCCGGGGCGAGTGCGACGGCATGATTTGCGGCACGATCAGCGCGACCGCGCGCCACCTGTATTACATCGATCGCGTCCTCGGCAAGCGCCCGGGCGCGACCGTCTACGCCGCCATGAACGCCCTGCTGCTGCCCGACCGACAGGTGTTCGTCGCGGACACGCACGTCAATCTCGATCCCACGGCCGAGCAGATCGCCGAGATCACCTCGATGGCCGCGCACGGCGTGCGGCGTTTCGGCATCGAGCCGAAGGTGGCGCTGGTGTCGCACTCCAACTTCGGCAGCAGCGATGCGCCGTCGGCGCTCAAGATGCGCGAGGCGCTGCGCCTGATCCGCGAGCGCGAGCCGGAGCTGGAGATCGACGGCGAGATGCACGGCGACTGTGCGCTCAACGAGGCGCTGCGCAAGGCCGCGCTGCCCGAGAGCACGCTGCAAGGCTCGGCCAATCTGCTCATCCTGCCCACGCTGGATGCGGCGAACAGCGCCTACAACCTGCTGAAGACCGCGGCGGGCAACAATGTCGCCATCGGTCCCATGCTGCTCGGCTGTGCGGCGCCGGTGAACATTCTCACGCCGTCGGCAACCGTGCGACGCATCGTGAACATGACGGCTTTGACGGTGGTGATGGCCAACTCCAACCGCTGAGCGGCGCCCGGCGCCGCCCGCCGCAAGCGCGGGCAATGGCGTGCGCCGTGCCGCATGGTCGGGGCGCGTGGCGAACCTCGGCCGGAATGTCACGTGCCGTGGCGCTGGCGCCTCTGTCCTGCGCAGGGGCGCGCGGCCGGCGGGTGCCGGCCGCAAGACCGGCCCCGGCGATCGCTTCAGCGTGCCGGAGCCTGCGAACCGCTCGTCTTGGCGGCCGGCGCCGCGAGACGCAGCATCAGGGCGCCGCCTGCGCAAATGAGCACCGCGCCGGCGGCGAAGGTCGGATGCGGCAGCCGCCCCGTTTGAATCCAGTCGAACACGGCTGCGAACAGCACCGCGACGTACACGAATGCGCCCACCTGCGAGGCCGGCGCGTGCGAGTACGCGCGCGTCAGCATGAGCTGCCCGAACACTGCGCACAGTCCCATGAGCGCGAACAGCCCGAGCAAGGCGCTCGAAGGTGTGACCCACACGAACGGCAGCGGGACGGCGGAAATGGCCGAGGCGGTCAGCGCGAACAGGAACACGATGCGCGCCGGCGGCTCGGTGAGCGTGAGTGTGCGCACGCCGATCTGTGCAACCGCCGAGAGGAAGCCGGCGGTGAGACCGACGAGGGCGATGGGCTGGAACATGTCGGTGCCAGGGCGCAGCACCAGGACGACGCCGAGGAAGCCGAGCAACAGCGGCCACCACAGCCTGGGCGACATGCGCTCGCGCAGCCACACCGCCTCGAGCAACGGGAAGAACAGTGATGCGGTGTAATTGAGCACCACGGCATCGGCGAGGCGCATGTGCGCGATGGCATAGAAAAAGCAATACATCGACGCCACCCCGGCGGCGCCGCGGATCAGGTGTTCCGCGGGGCGCTCGGTGCGTAGGGCCGCCAGACCATGGCGCAGCAGCCACGGCAGCAGGAACAGGAGCGCCAGCGCGTTGCGCACGAACACCACTTCCGCATGCGGCAGCGTGCGGCTGGCGATCTGGACGCATGCGCTCATGCCCGTCAGGGTGAATGCGGCGCCCACCATGAGCGCCGCACCGCGTGGCAGGTTATTGGGCCGGGCATGCCCGGCGGGATTGGAAACGCTCAATCTATCTTCAGTGCTACTTCAGCCAGCGTGCGAGCCAGGCGTGCACTTCATCGTAGAAATGCCGGCTGTTGTGGCCTTGCTGGATCCAGTGGTTCTCATCGGGATAGACCAGCAGGCGGCTCTCGACCTGCTGGCGCTGCAGCGCCGTCCAGTACTCCAGGACGTTGTTGAGCGGCACGCGAAAATCCCGCTCGCCGACGGTCACGAGCACCGGGGTGCGCCAATTCGCCGCGAGGCGGATGGGGTTCTGCTCGTGCCAGACCGCGGCGCGTTCCCAAGGCGGTCCGCCCATGTTGGCTTCCCGCGCATACACAGTATCGCTCGTGCCCCACTGTGCTTCCAGGTTGACCAGGCCCGCATGGCTGATCAGGCAGCGGTAGGTGTCGGTGGTCCCTTGCAGCCAATTCGCCAGGTGCCCGCCGTAGCTCGCGCCCCCGGCACAGCGCCGCTCGCCGTCGATGAACGCGAAACGGGCCACCGCCTCATCGGCCGCCTGGTTGATCTCCTCGGCAGGGCCTGCGAGTGGATCGCCCTGGATGGCCTGTGCAAAGGCCTCGCCGAAGCCCGTCGAGCCGGTGTAGTTGGTGAGCAGCACGACGTAGCCGGGCGCCGCCAGCAGGTGGTAGTTCCAGCGCAGGAAGAAGGTGTCGCGCCACATCGTATGCGGTCCACCGTGCATGAGCACCAGCAGCGGATACTTGCGGCCTGCATCGAAGTTGGGCGGCCGGATCAGCATGTTGTGGATGCGGGTACCGCGCTTGGTTTCGAACCAGAAATGCTCGGGCCGCGCGAGATCAAGCGCGGCGGCGCGCTGCACCGAAAAGTCGGTGAGCCGCCGGTGGCCGCCGCGCTCGGGCTCGATGCGCACGATCTCCGGCGGATTCACCGAGCTTTCGAAGCGGGCGATGAGCACGGGACGGCCGGCGCGCTCGGCGACGACCAGGTTGTCGTACATGCCCGCATCCATGTCGAAGGCGAGGGAGGCCGTGCGGCCGTTGCGGTGGCCACGCCAGACCTTCACGTGCCCGGCGTCTTCGGCAAGCATGAACAGGTCGCGATTGTTCGGCGCGATCGCGTAGCTCAGGACGGCGCGTGCCGCCGGCAGCTCGATCGGGGCGCGCGGCGTCGCGGACGGCCAGTCCAGGCTGCCGAGACGCGCGGCGTTGTAGACCCGATCGCCGCGCGGCGTCCACAATGCATACAACGTGCGTCCATCGGGGCTGAAGCGCGGCTCGGACCAGCTGCCGCGGCGCTCGTCGGCCTGTGTCCCGGTCAGCCGTCGCGGCTCACCGCCCTCGAGGGCGACCTGATACAGATCGGTATGCGTGAAGTCATAGGCGGCACGATCGCGGTCACGACTGGCGACGAACACCAGCGACTTGCCGTCCGGCGCCCAGGCCACGTCGAGCTCGGCGCTGCCCTGGGTGGTACGCCCGGCGTACCCGGGCGTGCGCACCAGCTCGGTGCCGGCGAGCAGGTCGCGCGCGTCGCTCTTGCCGATGGTCTGCACGATCAGCCGCGGCTGGCGCTCGGGAAGCCACCGGTCCCAGTTGCGGATGGGGAATCCGGTGTAGATGCGCACATTGTGCTTGCGGGCGCGCTCGGCTTCGGCGAGGCGTTGGCTATCCTCGTCGTTGCGACTGTCCGGGTGGACGTCGCTGGTGAATGCGATGCGGGTCCCGTCCGGTGAGAATTTCGGCAGCCGTGCCCCGGTGCTCAGGTTCGTGACGCGCTGCGCATCGCCGCCCGCGGCCAGGTCGAGCACGTAGATCTGGTCCGCCGAGTCGCCGTCGCGTCTCGTCGCAAAGGCGATGCGGCGGCTGTCCGCGCTCCATGTCGCCCCCGACTCCGGGGCCTTGGTGTGGGTCAGGCGTCGTGGCGGGGCGCTGCCGTCGGCCGGCACCAGCCAGAGGTCGCTGACCTGCTCCTGTGCATCGTAGGCCGGCTCGGTGAGCTGAAACACGACCCAGCGGCCGTCGGGACTCACGGCGGGAGCCGTCACCCGCGGCATCAGCCACAGGTCCTCGTGAGTGATCGGACGCCGCTCGCCTGCGTGTGGTGACGCATCGCCACGGGCGGCGATCGCCGCCAGGGCGACTGCGCACACGGCCAGGCGTGCGACCCGGAGCGGGTGGCGAATGGGCATGGGAAACGACTCCTCGGCGGGACCTGGGCCGTAAGTATACGGACCCTGGTTGCGGACTGTCGGACCCCTCGTGCATCTTTTCCCGGACATGCGCGTCCGGTTCGTGCGTTAGGACGGGCGGACGTGTGGTCCGGGCCGTCAGTCGGGAGCTATATGCAATCGGAGATACACACCGATCGCGAAGGCCGGCCGGCGCCATGGCGATGGGCCGGGATGCTGATCTTCGTCCTGTCCGCCGGCGTCGCCGCGCAGACCGACGAGCCGCAAGGGCCGCCCGAGCCCGAGATTTCCGAGGAGGCGCGCAACGGCGACAATGTCTGCGACGAGATGGTCCCGGATGCAGTGACCGTTCTGGAGCGTGCCCGCAAGACCTTGACCACGGGCGCCTGTCGGTCCGCGGCGTGGCTCGATGGCCTGTTCGGCGACCGGCTGTATTACGACGATTATCGCGACACCTACGGCAGCGTCTCCGCAGGCGCCCTGTGGACCGACTATGACGGCCTCGATCCCCGGGTGCGCTTTCGCGTGCGCATGAAGCTGCCGCAGATGGACGAACGGCTGTCCGCCTTCATCGGCCGGGTCGGCCAGGACGAGTACGTCAGCGACTCGGAGAGTGAGTTCGTTGCGCTGCCCACGCGGCAGTTCGGCGGACGCCTGGAGGAGGAGACCTTGTTGGTGGGGCTCGGCTACTCGGAGGCCGAGCGCACCGGCAATGATTTCGACGTCGATGTGGGGGTGCGTGTACGCTTGCCGCTCGACCCCTACGCCCGCAGCAGTTACGAGATCATTCGCACCTTCGCCGAGCAGTACGTCGTGCGCGCCCGCCAGACCGTGTTCTGGCAGAACAGCGAAGGTTTCGGCACCACCAGCCGGCTGATCCTCGATCGCGCACTTTCGGAGCGTTTTCTGGTGCGCTGGGGCGGCCTCGCCAAGTACACGCAAGAGACCGAGGGCGTGGAATGGTACACCGAGAGCACGTTGTTCCAGGCCTTCAGCGCGCGCACCGCGCTGGCCTGGCAGCTGCATGTCGGCGGCCAGCTGGACAACGAGGTGCCGCTGACGGATTACGGGGCCCGGCTCATCCTGCGCCGCCGGCTCGACCCGGAGTGGCTGATCCTCGAGCTGCGCGCCGGTGTGCACTTCCCACGCTATTTGCTCGAGGAGGAGCGTAAGCTGAGCCCCGAGGCCGGCATTGCGCTCGAGATGCAGTTTGGTCGGTACGGGCTGGACCGCTGATCCGGCGCGCAGCGTACTACAGCCAGCGCGGCCCGAAGTAGATCACCAGGTAGATGGGTACCCAGGCGACGACCACGAAGTTCCAATAGATCGCGTTGTCGCTGACGTCCACGAAGCGGCGCGCGCGCCCGTGGCGCGTGAACATCAGCGCGGTGACGACCAGCGTATCCATCACGTCGGTGGCGAGATGCGTGGTGTGCAGTCCCAGCAGCGTGACCGTCACCGAGCCATAGGCCGACTCCTTGTACGATACCCCGAGCGCCGGGAACTCGAACACGCGTATCGCCAGCAGCGCGAGCCCGACGAGGCTCATGACCACCAGTCCGAGGCGCACGGTGGAAAGATTTTCGGCTCGTGCCCGCCGGTTCAGCCACACGTTCGGCGCGATGCTCAACACGATGAGCGCCAGAAAGGTCGTGCCGAAGGTGAGCGCAGGCTGGTTGCCGTGCGGCGGCCACTCGGGGGTGTGGCCGGCCAGGTAGAGATAGATCCCGATCGTCAGCACGAACGCCATGGACTCGATGGCGACGAAGCCCATCGTACCCCACCAGGTCAGGCTGCGATGGCCGTGTCCGTAGGCAGGCAGCTGTGCGACGTCGCCGACGAAGCGCATCGGCCGCTTCACTCGTCCTCCCGCAGGCTCTTCGGCCAGAACCAGCCGATCAGCGTCACGGTCACGGGAAGGGCGCCGATCACGACGGCCCAGGGAGTGTAGATGGAGCCGACGAACAAGGCCGCGACGGCGAGCGCGGTCGCAAGCGGCCAGATGCTGGGCCCGGGTGAAGTTTCCCGTACGTCCGGTCGCGCCTCGACACCGCTGGTGAGCAGCAGCTCGCGCTTATCGAGTGCCAGGCCGCTCATGCACGGCAACGACTCGCGTTCCCGCCACAGCGGATGAGCGTCGGTCGCCACAGGCTGGTGCGCGAAATTCCAGGTTGGCGGAGGCGAGGCCGTGGCCCATTCGAGCGTGCCGGCATCCCAGGGATTGGGTGGCGCGTGCTCGCCACGGCGCAGGCTGCGCAGCAGGTTCCATGCCGTGACCAGGACTGACATGCCGATCACTATCGAGCCCGCCGTCGACAGCAGGTTCAAGCCGTCCCAGCCGAGCCCCTGCGCATAGGTGTACACCCGCCGCGGCATGCCGGCCAGTCCGAGCAGATGCTGCGGAAAGAACGTGACGTTGAAACCGATGAACAGCAGCCAGAAGCTCCATTGGCCGGCACGTTCCCCCGGCATGCGCCCCGTGAGCTTCGGCCACCAGTAATAGAGCGCGCCGATGAGCGGGAACACCGCGCCGCCGATCAGCACGTAGTGAAAATGCGCCACCACGAAGAACGAATCGTGTAGCTGCAGATCGAGCGGCACCGAGGCGAGCATCACGCCGGTCAGCCCGCCGAGCACGAACACCACGATGAATCCGAGCATGTACATGAGCGGCGTGGCAAAGCGCGGTCGGCCCTGCCACAGCGTCGCCAGCCAGCAGAAGATCTGCACGCCGCTCGGGATTGCGATGATCATGCTGGCGCCCATGAAGAAGGTGTTGCCGAGCCGTGGCAGCCCGGTGGCGTACATGTGATGCACCCACAGGCCGAAGGCGAACAGTGCGGTCATGGCGAGCGCGAGCACCATGACGGGATAGCCGAAGATCCTGCGCCGGGTGAAGGTCTCGACCACCGTCGACACCATGCCCAGCGCCGGCAGGAAAATGATGTAAACCTCGGGGTGACCGAAGAACCAGAACATGTGTTGCCAAAGCAGCGAGTCCCCGCCGCCGGATGGCGCGAAGAATTGCGTGCCCACCAGCCGGTCCATGATCAAAAGGGCGGTCGCGAGCATCACCGCAGGCATGGCGAACACCACCATGAGACTGGTGATGAGCGTCGCCCACAGATGCAGCGGCATGCGCGCCAGCGTCATGCCCGGAGCGCGCTGCTTGACGATGGTGGTGACCAGCGACACTGCCACCGCGAGCGCCGAGACCTCGGTGAAGGTCACCATCTGCGCCCAGATGTCGACGCGCTTGCCGGGAGAGAACTGACTCTCGGCGAGCGGCGTGTAGGAGAACCAGCCGGTGTCCGGTCCCGCATCGACCAGGAAGGCCAGCCACAGCATCGCCCCGCCGAGCAGGTAGACCCAGTAGCTGAAGGCGCTCAATCGCGGGAAGGCGAGGGTACGCGTGCCGGCCATGAGCGGCACGGTGTAGATGGCGATGCCCTGCATCACGGGCACGGCGAACAAGAACATCATGGTCGTGCTGTGCACGGTGAACAGCTGACGATACAGGTCCGGGCCGACCAATGTGCTCCCGGCCTGCGCGAGCTGCATGCGCATGCCGAGCGCGAGCATCCCGCCAAGCGCGAAGAACGTGAACGCCGTGACCAGGTAGCGCCGGCCGATGCGTTTGTGGTCCACCGTGGCGAGCGCGCCCCACCAGCCGGGCAGGCTGCCCCAGGTGCGCGCCAACCGTGCCTGTGCCTGTGCCGGATCCAGCCACGGGTCGTCGACGGCGCTCACTGGAGCGACTCCAGGTAGGCGACGATCGCTTGCAGGCTGGGGGCGTCCAGGTCGATGGCCGGCATGCGATTGCCGGGCTTGATGTGCTGCGGATCGGCGATCCAGGCGCTCAGTTGCCCGCGTAGGTTCGGCAACGTGCCGGCGCCCAGCGTGCGCCGGCTCGCGATGTGCGTGAGGTCGGGGGCAACCCGGCCGCTGGCCGCGGTGCCGGCGATGGTGTGGCACGTGGCGCATCCTGCGTCCATGAAGGCCTGGCGACCTGCGCGAGCGTGCGCGCTCGTCGGCTCGCGCGCCGGCGCCGCCTGGCGTTCGTACCACGCGTCGAACGCCGCGCGGCTGGAGACGATCACGGTCAAGCCCATGAGCGCATGCTGCAGGCCGCAGAACTCCGCGCATTGACCGCGAAACACACCGATCCGTCGTGGCTCGAGCCGGATCTCGCTGGGCCGGTCGGGGATGAGATCGCGCTTGCCGTGCAGGCTCGGCACCCAGAAGCTGTGAATGACATCGGAGGAGGCGAGGGAGATCCGCACGGGCGTATCGATCGGCAGGCGGATCTCGTTGGCCGTGCGCACGCCCGGCAGGTCACCGCCTCCGATGTACTCCACGTCCCACCACCATTGATGGCCGGTGACGCGCAGGTGCAGCGGCGCGTCTCCAAAGGGCGCCGCGAGCGCACCGTCGGTGCGCACGCTGGCGACACCCAGCACGGCAAGGCCCGCGACCACGGCCAGCGTCCAGACGATCAGGCCCTGCTTCAGGGCGCGATCCGACGGCCCGCTCGGCGCGCGGCGCTTGAGCAGCAAACCCACCGTGAACGCCACGACCAGGAAATACATTGCCGCGCATATCCAAATCGTCAGGTCCCACAGGGAGACGATCTGCTGTGCGTGCGCGCCGGCCGGATCCAGGACCGAGTGCAACGTCTCGGCCACATTGGTCATCCGCCGGGATCTCCGGTCGCCATGAGCGCTGGAACGGCTCACATGACCGGGAGTTCCCGGCGGGCGGCGCGCGCGGCACCGACGCCGCGTTACCGTCGACGCACGATGTACATAGGATTGTCGAGCAACAGCAACCAGCCCTGGGCATCACGCACCTCGATGCACAGCCAATGCCGTCGGTCGTCGCCCTGCTGAGTGCAGGCCATGCAGTGCTCCGCGCAGGCGATGCGGCATCTCGCATGGGCGCAGCGCTCAATCGTCGCACGACGTCGATGCGCGCACCGCGTTGTGCACGCGAACGCAAAGTGTGCCGTCTCTTTCGCGGTCAGCGTGAGCTTGCTGCACTGAGCGTCTCGCTGTCGGTGATCGCGGAACGGGTGGCGCTGCCGTGGAGCGGCGGCGGCGTCTCGTAGAAGGTGTCGCTGCCGAAGCGCATGTCGAACAGCGTGGCGTACTGCGACGGCCCGTTCACTCGCGTTCTCGTCGCCCGCGTCTATGAAGTTCGTGGTTGCGGTGATCGGGCGGCAGCGACTCGTTGCTGATCGTGGTGATCGCGTCGCTCGCCGCGACCTTGCGAAGCTCCTCGACGATAACGGCACCTCCGGTGACGATCACGGTTGCGAATTCCTGTGCAGCGGCCGTTGCAGCGACTTGCATTGCGGCGAGTACGAGTGAAGCGGAGCGCAGCACGGCACGCGGAGATCGTGCGTCATGCGTGCATCCTTGCATGGATGTCTGAGCAAGTGGCGAAACACCGCGGGCGTCGAGCGCGTTGGCGCGCATCATGAAAGCGACACTAAGGCGTCGTGAAATTGCCGTGACAGTCCATGCGCGCCGCGGCTGCGCGCGGTGAATCACAGGCTCAGGAGCGTGTCGGCCGGATGTGTCAGGAATGTGGTACCATTGCAACTGCGTTTGGAGCGTTTCGCCACTCATCGCACGTCGTGCGCCGGCATTCTCCTTCGTTCCTCGCGCAGGTCCACAGAACTTTACGTTCATCTCGTTGTGGACCAGAAGACACTTTGCCAGGCAACTGGCCGTTCCCAAATAAAAGGAGGACTGCATGACCGACAGTTTCGCCACGATCAACATGTCAAAGGCGAACTTCGACGAGATCTATACCGGGGAGGATCCGCGCGGCTACTTCTCCGTGCTCGGAGCCCTCGATTACATGATCCCCGACGTGGCCGAACCCGTGGTGCGGCAGATTCTCGCGGCACGCAAGCGCCGCTACGACCGCAAGCCGGTGGTGCTCGACGTCGGGTGCTCATACGGCATCAACGCCGCCGTGCATCGCTTCCCGCTGAATTTCTCGACATTGCGCCAGCGATATGCGCGGCGCGAGATGGCGGCGCTCAGCGCCGATGAACTGGCGCGCTTGATCGCAAGTTTTACGCCGGCTGGCCGGATGTGGGGCTCGGGCGCTTCATCGGGCTCGACGTCTCGGCGAACGCCATCCGCTATGCACACC
>QGUO01000375.1 GCA_003242495.1 Pseudomonadota bacterium
GCCCCGGGGCGCGCCGCCGGCGGCGCGTACCAGGCCCTGGACCTGCTCGTTGAGCTTGCTGGCGAGCTGCTCGGCGTCGGCGTACTCCAGATAGCGCACCTGGGTATCGCCGCCGTCCTCGAGCGGGGTGTCGAGGTGCGTGATGAGCGTCTTCATGCGCAGCCGCTGCGAGGGCTCGCCGCTGATCAGCACGCTGTTGGTGCGGTCGTCCGCCACCACCCGCGTCGCCGTGCCCGGCGCCTCGGGCTGCGCGCCCGGCCCGCTGAACAGGCTGTTGACCACGCGCACGATTTCCGCGGCGCTGGCGTTTTGCAGGCGGATCACGTCGATGTCCTGGTCGCCCGCCTGATCGATGCGCTGAATGATGCGCATGATGCGGTTCACGTTGGCGGCGCGGTCGGAAATGATCAGCACGTTCGAGGTTTGCGAGGCGACCAGGTGGGCCTGCTGGGGCAGCAGCGGACGCAGGATGGGGACGAGCTGCTGGGCGTTGACGTTACGCACCTGGATCACTTGGGTGACGATCTCGTCGGAGGTCGAGCTCACCCGCTCCGGCAGATCGTTGGCGGGCACCGCGCGCAGGTTGGCGTCGGGGATGATCTTCACCACGTTGTTGCCCGCGGGCACCGCCACGAACCCGTGCACCTGCAGGATCGACAGGAAGACCTCGTACAGCTCGTCCGGGGTCATCGGCGTCGAGTTGAGCATGGTCACCTGGGCGCGTACCCGCGGATCGATGATGAAGGTCTTGCCGGTCACCGAGCTCACGGCGTCGACCACCTGCGACAGGTCGGTGTCCCTGAAATTGGGGGTGATGCGCGTCTGTTGCTGTGGCGGCTGCGGCGGCTGTTGCGCATGCACGAGCGCGGCCGGTGTCAGGCAGGCGAGGGCGACGAGCGTCGCGCAGGCGCGCGTCGCCGCACGGCGCGTGCGAGGCGCCCGGTGGCTGTCGGGGATCGTCATGTGCGTTCCTTGTGGGTATTCATCGATCGACGCTCATGGCACGGGTTCATCGGGCGCGCCGTCCTGGGCGGCCGGATCGTTTTCGGGCGCCGGCTGTCCCCCGTCCGGCTCCGCCTCCGGCAGCGAGATCTGTGCCGCGTTGAGCGTGATCTCCTGGATCTGACCGCCGCGTTCGATGGTCAGTCCAACCTGGTCGGACGTGCTCAGGGTGTTGAAGATCTCGAGGCTGCGCTGCGGGTCGTCGAGGGGCGTGCCGCTGATCGACAGGATCAGGTCGCCCGGCTGCAAGCCGAGCTTCGAGAACGCCTGGCGATTGCGGCCGGGGTAGACGCGATAGCCGCGCTGCACGCCGTTGGCGAACACCGGCTGGGGGCGGATGATCTCGGCCAGGGCGCCGGGGTTGTTCTGCGCGAAGCGCCGCAGCCGGTCGCCGAATTGACCCGGCGGGGGGGCCGGCGGCGGCACGGGGGCGCGCGCCATGCTCATGCCGGTGGCGCTCTGCTTGGGCAGCGGCAGGGACTCCAGTCGTCCGTTGCGATCGAGGATGACCCGGTCAGGGTAGACCTCGTGCAGGCGGGTGCCGGAACCCCCGGCGTCGATGGGATCGCCGACGCGGTACAGCTTGGAGGCGGTGACCGACGGGCCGATGACGGCCAGGCCGTGCTTGGGATCCTCGGCGGCCAGCACCGCCGACAGCACCAGGTTCATCTGGGTCTGCGGCGCGGTCGCGGGGCTTTGCGCGGCCTGGGCCTGCGCCCGTCCGAACAGGTGCGCGCGCACGATGCGTTGCAGGTCCGCGCCCGGGCGCTCGGCGCCGGGCGCCATGTCGACCGCCTGGGGCGGCACCGCAGGCGGCGGCTCGGGGCCACGATCCAGCACCAGCCAGGTGAGCTGCACCAGCTGCCAGGCGATGGCCACCACCAGCACGACCGAGAGCGCCGGCGGCAGGACCCGCGACGAGAGCTCGAGCCACTGTTGCGGCGAGAGATGCGGTAGCTCGCGCAGACTGGCCATTCACTCAGTCCCGGGCCGATTGGCGGTTTGCAGGCTCATGTCACCCAAGTGCTTCTGACGCGCCCCATCATACGGAGTGCGGCTGTGGGGCCTCAAGGGATTGTTCTCATTGGCGAAACCTCCTCTTTTGCCCCATTGCGTCATCATCCATGCGCCCGTGTCCGCGCGGGCGGCCGGCGACACGGGTCGTCGATCTTCGACGGAAGTTGTCCGGTTCAGGCCGGCAATGGCCTGTCGAGGTCGGCCCCGAGACGGCGTCCCTGAACTCCTGGCGCTCGCCTTGGTCAGACCCTGTTTTCCGTGTTCAATTCCTCCGACGCCGGCGCAGTCGTGCGCCGCGTCGCGTCGTCGCGACAGGCTCCGGGAGCCTGCCAGCTCCCGATTGCGGACAGATGACGGACGCTTTTTACCACATACCCGACCGCTCGCTCATTGCGCTGGCCGCCTCCTTGTATTGTGTGGCGTTCCCCCATATAAAGAGGCACGTTTCCTTTTTGAGACGCGCGATCGGGGTCTGTTCAAGACCGTTTGGATGTCGATGAGCGACGAGAGCATACGACACGGGCGCGAGCTGGTCGAAGAGGTCGCCGAGCCGAAACTCAAGCGACCGCCGCTTTATCAGGTGATCCTGCTGAACGACGACTACACGCCGATGGAGTTCGTCGTGGATGTGCTGGAACGCATCTTCGGCATGGATCGCACGACGGCCACGCGCGTTATGCTGGAGGTTCACACTCGGGGCAAAGGAGTGTGCGGCGTGTACACCTACGAGATCGCCGAGACGAAGGTTGCCCAGGTCACGACGTATGCGCGCCAGCACCAGCACCCGCTACTGTGCACCATGGAAGAGACTTGATGGACGGGTGGTGAGCCGCGGGGAACCTGTCGGCCCCGACGGCTGCCCAAGCTTACAGGTTCGCACCGGACCGAATCAGAGAGACACGACGTGTTAAGCAGCGAACTGGAAATCTGCCTGAACGAGGCCTTCCAATCGGCCCGCGAGGCGCGGCATGAATTCATGACCGTGGAGCATTTGCTGCTCGCCATCGTCGACACCGCCCGTGTGCGCGACATCCTGCGCGCCTGCGGCGCGGACGTGGCGCGCCTGCGCAAGGATTTGAAGGATTTCATCGACCAGACCACGCCGCGTCTGAAGGACGACGACGATCGCGAGGTTCAGCCGACGCTGGGGTTCCAGCGCGTGCTGCAACGCGCCGTGTTCCATGTGCAGTCGAGCGGCAAGAAGGAAGTGACGGCCGCCAACGTCCTGGTGGCGATCTTCAGCGAGAAGCATTCGCATGCGGCCTACCTGCTGTCCATGCAGGACGTCGCGCGTCTCGACGTGGTCAACTACATCTCGCACGGCTTGTCCAAGGTCGGCGACGACCGGGCCGAAAAGGATGACACCTCGACCGGCGCCGAGGCGGAGCGTGACGGCGAAGGCTCGACCGCCCTCGAGAAGTTCACGACCAACCTCAACAAGCTGGCGATGGAGGGGCGCATCGATCCGCTCATCGGCCGTCGGGTCGAGATCGAGCGCACCATCGAGATTCTGTGCCGGCGCCGCAAGAACAACCCCCTCTACGTGGGCGAGGCGGGGGTCGGCAAGACCGCGCTGGCCGAAGGCCTGGCGCGCCTGATCGTCGAGGGCGAAGTGCCCGACGTGCTGTCCGACAGCACCGTGTACGCGCTCGACATGGGCGCGCTGATCGCCGGCACCAAGTACCGCGGCGATTTCGAGAAGCGCCTGAAGGGCGTGATCGCCGAGCTGAAGCGGATTCCCGGCTCGATCCTGTTCATCGACGAGATCCACACCGTGATCGGTGCGGGCGCCGCCTCGGGCGGCGTCATGGACGCCTCGAACCTCATCAAGCCGGCGCTCGCCAATGGTGAGCTGCGCTGCATCGGTTCGACGACGTATTCCGAGTACCGCGGGATCTTCGAGAAGGATCACGCGCTGGCACGCCGATTCCAGAAGATCGACGTGGTCGAGCCCTCGGTGGCCGAGACGGTCGAGATCCTGAAGGGTCTGCGCTCGCGCTTCGAGGAGCATCACGGCGTCAAGTACGCCGACGAGGCCCTGTCGGCCGCGGCCGAGC
>QGUO01000376.1 GCA_003242495.1 Pseudomonadota bacterium
CCGGCGGTGAGCCCATCGAGATTGCGCCGGGGCTACGCCCGCGTGAATCCGTCGACGGCGCATGGCTGCTGTACGCCAAGGCCGACGCTGACGGACTCTGGCGCCGCCCGCGGCGCGCCTGGCAGGAGACCGTCGCGGGCGCGGAAGAGCTGCTCGTCGAGCATCTCGCGCCTCAGGACGTCATGAACTGGGCGCCGGGGAGGCACGGCGTATATTTCATTCGCAGACCGGCCGACGGGCCGCCCGTGCTGTCGTTCCTCGATGATGCGCGTGGCGCGACGACGGATGTTTTCACCCTGACGCCCGCCTTCGAGGGCTGGGGACTCGATTTGTCTCCCGACGAAAAAGAGCTCGTCATTGCCGAGCTGCTCATGCAGGAAAGCGACTTGCGTGTGGCCGTGCCGCGCAGCACCGCCTCCCCGCAGGCCGACTGAGCCCGCACGGCACGCGGCGCCCCCACGCAGCGTCCACACGCAGCGTCATGGGACGGTCGCACTGGCCGACCGTGCACCCCGGCCGATCACGCCGCCGAGGTCGCACGCAGGGTCATGGCGATCTGCGACAGGGTGCGGAAGAAGAAGGCCCGCGGATCGACCTCACCGCCCGTGCGGCGCTTGATCTCCGCGACGGCGCGCAGCACCAGCAAGGAATGTCCGCCGAGCTCGAAGAAATTGTCGTGCCGGCCGACCTGCGGCACGCTGAGCAGGCTGCACCAGACCTCGGCCAGGCTCTGCTCCACCTCGCCGGCCGGCGGCTCGAACGTCATGTCCGCGCCGGCGCCGGCCAGCGGATTCGGCAGCGCCTTGCGATCCACCTTGCCATTGGGCGTGAGCGGTAGCGCATCCAGGGCGATGACCAGCCCGGGGATCATGTACTGCGGCAGTGTGTCGGCCAGACGCCGGCGGACTTCACCCGGCATGAGCGCCTGCCCTGGCTCGAACACCACGTAGGCCACGAGCCGCCGGTCCTCGCCCTCGCCTTGCGCGACCACCACGGCGCGTCGCACCTCGGCAAACGCATCCAGGGCGGCTTCGATCTCGCCGAGCTCGATGCGATAGCCATGCACCTTGACTTGAAAGTCGCTGCGCCCGAGCAGCTCCAGGCGACCGTCGGCGCGCCAACGGCCCAGATCGCCGGTGCGATACAAGCGCTCGTGTGCCACGAAGGGATCCGGCCGGAAGCGCTCCGCCGTCAGCGCTGCTCTGCCTCGATAACTGCGCGCCACCCCGGCCCCGGCAATCCAGATCTCGCCGGTGACATCGTCGGGGACGAGCTGCCCATGACGGTCGAGCACGTAGACGCGGGTGTTGGCGATCGGTCGCCCGACGCTGATGGAATGGGGACCGTCGACCCGCTCCAAGGTCGACCAGATGGTGGTTTCCGTCGGCCCATAGAGATTCCAGACCGTGTCGGCGCACTTGGGCAGCTCGGCGGCGAGCTCCTCCGGAAGGGCTTCGCCGCCGCACAGGATCAGGCGCAGGCGTCCCCGCCATCCGCCGTCGCGCAGCATCTGCCAGGTGGCCGGTGTCCCCTGCATGACCGTGGCGGACGAGCGCTGCAGCGCCTGCGCGAGGCTCGTCCCGTTGGTGACGACCCGATGATCGGGGATGAGGACGCGCGCGCCCACGCACAAGGGCAGGAAGAGCTCCAACCCGCTGATGTCGAACGACAGCGTGGTGACGGCCAGCAGCACATCGTCGGCGCGCAGCCCCAGCTCGCGCTGTAGCCCGCCCAGCGTGTTGCGCAGAGCGCCATGCGTGATCTCGACGCCTTTGGGCCTGCCGGTGGAGCCCGAGGTATAGATGACGTACGCCAGGTCCCCGGCATCCGGCGGCGCGAGGTCATTGGTCGCGAGCGGCGCGCTCAGCAAGGCATCCGGGTGCACACGCGCAAGCGGTTCGGCCATCGGTGTTGCCTCGTCAATGGGCGAGTCGGGCTCGTCGGTCACGACCAGGGCAGCGCCGCCATCCGCCAACATGTAGGCCAGCCGTTCACGCGGAAAGGTCGGATCCAAAGGCAGGTAGGCGGCACCGGCCCGCAGAATGCCGAGCAGCACACCGAGCATGGGCACGCCGCGCGCCAGTCGGACACCGACCAGGTCGCCGCGCGCGACACCCAGCGCACGCAGCGCGCCCGCGACGCGCGCCGAGCGTTCCCAGAGCTCGCCGTAGCTCCAGGCTCGCTGCGCATCGTCCTCGGCCGCGGGGCTGGCGGGCTGCGCCTGCACCTGTGCCGCGACCCACTCGAGGAAGCTGCCGTCGCACAGGGCGGCATCGCGCGGACCGCTGCGCCCGTGAACCAGCTCATGGCGCTCGTCGTCATCGAGCATGCGTGCACGGGCCAGCCGTTCCTCGGGGTTCGCCAGGCAGGCATCGAGCAGATTGAGCACGTGCGTCACGGCGCGACGCCGGTTCTCCGGTGAAAACACCTCGGCGTTGAAATCGAACTCGGCCTGCAGCGCTCCTGCGCCGTCATAGTCATGCACGGTGAGTGCGAACGTTCCGTCTCCTGCGCCGGGATGGATCCACCGGGCGCGCACCGGCAATCCGGCGAAGCGCCCGAACGAGGCGGTCACATAGTTCAAGCCCACCTCGAACACCCGTCCTCCCGGATTCCCCGGTGCGCACGGCACATGACGCATCACCGCCAAGGCCTCCTGCTGTGCCTTGCGCGCCAGAGACATGAAGGTATCGTCGTCCTCGACGGTGAAGTACCAGGGGTCCTGCTCCATGAGCAGCCCCACCGTGTCGGCGAACCGGCGACCGATGCGGTTGTGCGCCGGCACGCCGATACACAGACGCTCGTGGCCGGTCATTCGGTGCAGGTATGTGCACAGCACCGCCGCCAGCACACTGAAGACCGACAGCTGCTCGGAGACCGTCTTGATGCCGGGCGCGCCCGCCAGCGCCCGCAGCGCCTCACTGCGCGCGCGGCCGAGCTCGACATGAATCCTTTCCTGGCGCGGGCTCACCGACAGATCGCGCGGCCGGCTGCCGTAGAAGCTCAGCGGCTGGCAGCGCTCGGTCATCTTGTGCGCCCAGTAGGCCTGGGCCCTCGCCCAGGCGGCCGAGCGCTGGTACTCGCGCTCGAACTGCACATAGTCCACGAAGCGCGGATATTCCGTCGGCAAGGCCTGCCCGCCCGCGAGCATGTCCTCATAGCACTGCGACACTCTGCGAAACAGCAGCGTTGCCGACACCCCGTCGCTCACCAGGTGGTGCTGACACAGGTACCACACGAAGCGGCGCTCGCCGAGCTCGAGCAGCGCCGTATCGACGGTGCGCACGGTCACATCGAACCGCCTTGCAGCACGTTCGGCCAGCCAGGTCTCACAGGCCGCCGCGGGGTCCTGCGTCGTGGAGAGGTCCACGTACTCGAGCTCGAACGGCGCCTGCTCGAGGACGATCTGCGTCGGCATGCCGGCCTCGTTCCCGATCACGATGCGCAACGCATCCGTGTGTGCGACGACGTGGCGCCACGCCCGCGCGAAACACTCGGGCTGCAAGGGCCCGTCGATCAGGAAGGCGAAGGCCACATTGCTGACCGCATGGCTCGACCACACGTTGTGGCCGGCCCACATCAGGGACTGACTTCGGGTGAGCTCGATGGGTCGGTGCATGCGTGTCTCCACGAGTCATTGCTGCCCGGCTCGCACCTGCGAGGCACGATGTCGTCGCAGTCGAGCCATGGATCAAACCAGGACCTCGAGCGTCCTGGGGTGAGACAGAAAATCCTGCGGGCTCGCACTGAGCCCATAGGCGCCGGACTGGAACACGACCACGAGATCGCCGGGCGCGGCGCGTGGCAGAGGCATTTTCTCGGCGAGCACATCGAGCGGCGTGCACAGCGGCCCGACCACCGAGACGACCTCGGCCGGCGCTGAGGCCATGCGGGTGCCGATGGCGACGGGATAGTTGCGGCGGATCACCTGGCCGAAGTTGCCCGAAGCCGCCAGGTGCTGATGCAGTCCCCCGTCGGTCACCAGGAACACCTGGCCGCGCGAGACTTTCCGGTCCAGGACGCGGCATACGTAGATGCCCGCTTCGCCGACCAGGTAGCGTCCCAGCTCGATG
>QGUO01000377.1 GCA_003242495.1 Pseudomonadota bacterium
AAGGGGGCAGCGCCCGGAGGGGCCGTGGCCAGGCGCACGCGACCGGTGCTCCGGGGATAGGACTTGTTCAACAGGACGGTGAACGAGGAGTACGGCAGGAGCCGGGTGACGCCGTCTGCCATGGTGGCGTAACCGGCCGGCAGGAAGTGCAGCTGTATGTCCGGGATCGGCTCGCTCGGCGCCGACTTCAGGAACGCCACGGCCTCGAAGATATTCGACACCGGCCCTTCGCGGGTCCGCAGGAACTGCACCACGAACCTCAGCTTCTGCAGCAGGCCGCCGGTCGGGTTGTACGTCGGCGTCCTGGCACGATAGGTCAGCTTGATGAGCGGGTGCTCCCGGAGATTGCGGCCGACACCCGGCAGGTCGATCAGGGGGTGGATGCCATGGCGCACCAGCTCCTGCGGGTCCCCGATGCCCGAGAGCATCAACAGCTTCGGCGAATCGATCGCACCGGCGCACAGGATGATGTCTCGCGCCTGCGCACGATGTTGCTTTCCCCTGTGCAGGTAGGACACGGCCACCGCCCGTCCGTTCGCCAGCTCGATCCGGTGAACGTGTGCATTCAACACGAGCTCGACGCCCGGCCTGGCGAGCATGGGCTTCAGGAACGCATCGGCGGCGCTGCAGCGCAGACCGCGATGCTGTGAAAGCTGCGCGTAGGCGACGCCTTCCTGCCTGACGTCGTTGTAATCCTCGTTGAAGGGATACCACGCGCACGCCGAGCGGATGAACGCCTCCGTGACGGCATGCGGCCGCTGAACCGTCCTGACCCGCAACGGCCCGCACCGCCCCCGCAGCGCGCGGGCCTGATCACTGGTCTCGAGCTCGCGGAAGATGGCCATGACCTCGCTGGCCGACCAACTTGCCGCACGACCGTCCGCACAAGCGTTCGCCCAGCGGTCGAAGTCTGCCGCGGCGCCGCGCGCGAATAGGGTGCCATTGATGCTGCTCGTGCCGCCCAGGACACGCCCTCGCGGCCAGGCCTCGACGGCGCCGTTGCGGCTCGGGTCCGGCCGGCACCGGTAACCCCAATCGTGCCGGGCGACGGCACGAATCTGTGCGGCCGGAAATTTGATGAAGGGCGATCGATCGGCACCCCCGGCCTCGAGCACCAGAATGCGGGCGCCGTGCCCGGACCTGGCAAGCTCGTAGGCGAGCGCACATCCGGCCGACCCCGCGCCCACGATGAGGTAGTCCCAGGTCACTGCGGACAGGTCGCGGTCGCGACTTCGCGTCGGTATTCGCACGCGGTCGGCTTCGGCATACCTGGACCGAGCCGCTCCGCCGTGCGCATCCAGGCAATGCACCGCCATCACCCTCAGCGGCGTGCGATCGGCGCGGCGCCCGGCTCGCTGCCCGCGTTCCAGGACACCGACGCCGCCCCGTCGCCGACGCCCGTCGTTGCATCGCGTGTCGCGAATGCCTGCACCGTGCGCGCCTGCTCGATCTGCACGGCGTCGAGATCGCTCGTGACCGTCCTACCGGCGCGCACCGCATACCAGGCCGCCAGGAAATAGCCGGGACTCAGGATGAGCAGCGCGTAACGCAGCGACTCGTCTCCGAGGGCCGTCCGGAAGGCATCGCTCATGACGCCGGTGGCCAGCGGCCCCAGTCCCATGCCGATCAGGTTGGCGACGAGATAGACGAGCGCGAACGACACGGCGCGCATGTTCTCCGGCACGAGGGTCTGGATGGTGGCGAACAACGGCCCGTTCACCGTGGTCAGGCCGATCACCGCCAGTCCCGCGAAACCGAAGGCTGCGTATTGATTGGGTGCGAGATAGACGAAGGTCGACAACACGCCGGCGCCCGCGATCGCCACCGACATGGCCTTCAGTTGGAGACGCTCGTTGTTGGCCGCGTAACGGGAGGCCAGCTCCCCGCCCAGGAAGGTTCCCAGCAGGCCGCCCACTCCATAGGTCACCGCCAGCCAGGTGCCCATCTCGCCGGTGCCGAGACCATGACTGCGGATGAAGAACGCCGGCTGCCATTGCAGGATGCCGTAATTGAAAAAGAAGATTACGGCCAGGCAGATCAGCAGGCTGCGGAAGGTGTGGTTGGCCCACAGCCTGGTGCAGACTTCTTTCATGCTCGGCTGGGACGCCGACGCGCTCGAAGCCGGCTCATCGACGACGTCGACTCGCGGCGAACGCGGATCGCGAGGCTCTTTCAAGGTGAACCGCGCCAGCAATGCCAACAGGATGCCGGGGGCGCCCAGCATCACGAAGGTCCAGCGCCAACCGTAGAACTCGTTGAGCCAACCTGCCAGGAAGAAGCCGACCACGAAACTCAAGGGCCCGCCGAGCCCATACAGCGCCGCGGCCCGCGGACGCTCGGCACGATTGAAGTAGTTGGCGATCAGCGAGAAGGCCGGCGGGATGCAGCCCGCCTCGCCCACCGCCACACCGATGCGGATCAGCACCAGTTGCACGAAGCTGCCCGCCAGACCGCATAGCGCGACGGCGGCGCTCCACACCGTCGTGGTGAGCGCGATGATGGTCACGCGGTTGCCGCGGTCCGCCCAGCGTGCGATCGGCACGCCCATGACCGAGTAGAACAGCGCGAAAGCGATGCCGCCCAGGAAGCCCAGTTGCGTATCGCTGAGCGCCAGATCGGCCTTGATGTCCTCGAGCAGCACGCCGAGCGCCAGGCGGTCGACATAGTTGCACACCAGGATGATGGTGAGGACGATCAGCAGATAATGCTTGTAGGCAATGAATCGCATCGGGCGGCGCTCAGGCATGGTTGATCCAGACGAACTGGCGGCGCAGGTAGCTCTCCAGGCCGGCCAGTCCGCCCTCCGTGCCGATGCCCGATTGGCCGACCGGCTCGGAGGACAGCACATGCCCGGCGCCCTCCCCGGCCGGCGGCGCCGCATTGATCAGCACCGAGGAGCGAATCGCCTTGGCCATGCGCATGCCCCTCGACAGGTCCGCCGTCCACACGTAGGCGACCAACCCATACATCGTGCCGTTGGCGATGCGCACCGCCTCGGCTTCGTCCTCGAACGGGATCACCGACAGCACCGGCCCGAAAATCTCCTCCTGTGCAATGCGGGCGGAGGGTGGCACATCGCGAAACACGGTCGGTTCGACGAAATACCCGCCGGTGTCGAGCAGCGTCCGTCCTCCGCCAACGACCGGCTGCAATCCCTCGGCCTTGGCGCTCTCGATGTACTGCATGACCCGGGCACATTGCGCGGCCGACGCCAGAGGGCCGAATGTCGTGGTCGGATCCAAGGCATGACCCATCACGGCCCGGGACAGCGCGGCCGAAATCCGTTCCAGCACGAGCGGCTCGATGGATTGCTGCACCAGCAGCCGCGATCCGACGCTACAGACCTGTCCCTGGTTGGTGAGCAGCGAGCGCGCGACGGCATCGCTGGCAGCCTGCAAGTCCACCCCGTCGTCGAAGAGGATCTGCGGAGACTTGCCGCCGCACTCGGTCATAACGACCTTCATGTTCGATTGTGCCGCGTAGTGCAGCATGCGCTTGCCGACCTCGGTCGAGCCCGTGAACGTCACCATGTCGACGGCGTCGTGCAAACCCAACGCGCGTCCCACCCGCTCGCCCAGACCCGGCACGACATTCAGGACGCCCTCGGGGATGCCCGCGTGCATGGCCAATTGCGCCAGCCGGACGGCAGAGCGCGAGGACAGCTCAGACGGCTTCAGGACGACGGTATTGCCGGCGGCCAGCGCCGGCCCGATCTTGAGCACGGCATTGAAGGTGGGGAAATTCCAGGGCACGATGGCGCCCACGACGCCTCGCGGCACACGTCGTTGCACCACCACGCTGTGACGGTCGCTCGCGAACGCATCGCCTGGCACCTTGTCCAGGGCCTCGGCGTAGAACCGCATGAGCCCTGCCGCCGCGGCCGCGTTACAGAATCGCTCACTCACCGGCTTGCCCATTTCGCCGGCATCGAGCGCATCGAGGGCCTCCGCCTCGGCAGCCATGAGGTCGGCGAGACGATGCAGGGCGCGCTTCCTGAACGACGGCGCCGCCTCGCTCCAGACGCCGGCGTCGAACGCGCGGCGCGCCGCCCCGACCGCACGATTTACGTCT
>QGUO01000016.1 GCA_003242495.1 Pseudomonadota bacterium
AAGTTGTGGGGGGTGCCCCCCGCCACTTTCAGGCGATGATTGACGTAGGCTCGAGTCTCCGCGCGCGACAGCGGATCGAGGTGATAGCGCCCGGTGATGCGCTGGGCGAGCTGTCGCAACTCCACGCGCGCGAGCACCTCGCGCAACTCCGGCTGACCGATCAGGATGATCTGCAGCAGCTTCTGCGAGGCAGTTTCCAGGTTGGTGAGCAGGCGGACCTGCTCGAGCGTCTCGGGCGACAGGTTCTGCGCCTCGTCGACGATGACCACCACCCGGCGGCCCTTGGCGTGCGTCTCGAGCAGGCGCTTGTTCAGGATGTCCACCAGGTCCTTGATGCTGCTGGAATCCGCGTCGCGCACGAAAATGCCCAGCTCCTCGCAGATGGTCAGCACGAACTCCAGGGGTGTGAGCTGCGGATTCAGCACCACCGCCACGTCGGCGTGGGCCGGCATGCGCTCGAGCAGGGAGCGGACGATGGTCGTCTTGCCCGTGCCCACCTCGCCGGTGAGCTGGATGAAGCCGCCGGCCTCGGTGATGCCGTACAGCAGGTGCGCGAGCGCCTCCGCGTGCCGCTCGCTCATGAAGAGATAGCGCGGATCGGGGGTGATGGCGAAAGGCTTCTCGCCGAGACCGAAAAAGCTCGTGTACATGACTGTCGCGAGGGGGGCACCGGGCTCGGGCCGCCCATGATGCACCAGCCGCTGCCGACGGGAAAGCCGCCGCCCTCGTGCGGCAATCGACCGCGGGGCGGCGCCACGCGCGCCCGCGGGTCCGGTTTCACGACTGGTCCGCCCGATTCACGAGTCTCGTGACCGCCGGCGCCTTGCTCCGGGGTAGCCGGCCCGCTACCCTGCCCAGCCGCTTTATCGACGGGTTCGCCCCCTCGCGGAGGGCGAAAATGCCCTCGTATGGGGCCCCTTCGACACACGAACGACCCTGCAGACCGGATTGAACGACTGACTCCTGCATGAAAGCCCTGTCCATTCGCCAGCTCACCAAGACCTACCGCAACGGCGTCCAGGCCTTGAAGGGCATCGATCTCGACGTCGAGGAGGGCGATTTTTTCGCCCTGCTCGGGCCGAACGGCGCCGGCAAGACGACCGCCATCGGCATCATCACTTCCCTGGTCAACAAGACCTCCGGCAAGGTCGAGGTGTTCGGGCACGACATCGACACCGAGCTCGCCGCCGCCAAGTCCTGCATCGGACTGGTGCCCCAGGAGATCAACTTCAACCAGTTCGAGACGGTGAGCACCATCCTGCTCAACCAGGCAGGCTTCTACGGGATCCCGCGGCGCATCGCCCGCGAGCGGCTGGAGAAGTACCTGACCGCGCTGCAGCTCTGGGACAAGCGCAACGCCGTGTCGCGCTCCCTTTCCGGCGGCATGAAGCGCCGCCTGATGATCGCCCGGGCGTTGATGCACGAGCCGCGGCTGCTCATCCTCGACGAGCCTACCGCGGGAGTCGATATCGAGGTGCGGCGCTCGATGTGGACCTTCATGCGCGACATCAACGCGGCCGGCACCACCATCATTCTGACCACGCATTACCTGGAGGAGGCCGAGAGCCTCTGCCGGAACGTGGCCATCATCGACCAGGGACGCATCATCGAGAACGACCGAATGAGCCGGGTGCTGCGCAAGCTGCAGACCGAGGTTTTCGTGTTCAATCTGCGCGATCCGATCACCGCCGCGCCCGAGCTGCCGGGCTACCAGGTGGTCATGCCCGATGATCACACGCTCGAGATCGAGGTCTCGAAGGATCAGAACCTGAACGACATCTTCACGCAGCTTTCCGCCGCGGGCCTCGCGGTGCTCTCGATGCGCAACAAATCGAACCGCCTCGAGGAGCTGTTCATGCGCCTGGTGAACCAGCGAGAGAAGGAAACGGGGATCGTCGCGTGAGCGACGCGGTTCACTGACGAGTCCGACCGCTCCACATCCCCGCTTTGGCCCGAAACACGCTTATGTACGTCAAGACCAACCTCATCGGCTTCAACACCATCGTCATCCGCGAGTTCGGCCGGATCGTGCGCATCTGGGCGCAGACCATCGTGCCGCCGGCGATCACCGCAACGTTGTATTTCATCATCTTCGGCAGTCTCATCGGCCGGCGCATCGGCGATATGGGCGGGTACTCCTATATCCAGTACATCGCGCCCGGGCTGATCATGATGAGCGTGATCACCAATTCCTACGGCAACGTGGTGTCCTCGTTCTTCGGGGCAAAATTCGGCAAGCACATCGAGGAGCTCCTGGTTGCGCCGTTGCCGAATTGGCTGATCGTCTGCGGCTACGTGGCCGGAGGCGTGGTGCGCGGCCTGCTGGTCGGCGTGGTGGTGACCATCGTGACGCTGGTGTTCACGCATATAAGCGTGCACAACGTCTTCGTGGTGTTTTCGGCGGTGCTGCTGAGCTCCATCGTCTTCGCGCTCGCCGGGATGATCAACGCCATTTTCGCCAAGAACTTCGACCAGATCACGTTCATCCCCACCTTCGTGCTGACGCCGCTCACCTATCTCGGAGGCGTGTTCTACACGATTGCCCTGCTGCCCGACTGGGCGCAACACATCTCCCAGGCCAATCCCATCCTGTACATGGTGAACGCCTTCCGCTTCGGCTTCCTGGGCGTCTCGGACGTGGATGTGGGGCTCGCCTACGGCATCATGCTGGCGTTCGCCGCCGCGCTGTTCGCCGCCTGCCTGATCCTGCTCAACAAGGGCGTGGGCACGCGCGAGTAGACGCCGGTCGTTGCGGTTTCTGCAGAACGCTCCAAGCGCAGCTCGCAATAAAGAAAAGCTCCCTCTCCGCGCCGGCTTCAGGGGGGCGACCGGGCGGAGAGGGAGCAACGGCGCGAGATCAGCCGCTCAGAACGTCAGGCGGATGCTCGTGTAATAGCGCCGACCCAGGACGTCGTAGTACGCCGGGAGCGTCGAGCCCACGCCGTTATTGACGATCTCCGTGCCGTCGAGCTGGCGATAGACCTGTCCGGCGCCGTAGATGTTCGGCTCCTTGTCGAACAGGTTGTCGATGCCCGCGGTGATCTGCACGTTGCCGATCCTGTACCCGGCCGCCAGGTTGAACAGGTTGTAGGAACCTGCACCCTTCACGGTGGTCGTCGGGTCGGTCACGGATTGCGCGCTGTTGATCTCCGGCAGGTGGCGCCAGTTCAGGCCCACGTAGGCGCTGCCGAGGCTGTAGCGGATGTTGGTCAGCAGGCGGTAATCGTAGTATGCGTCGCCGCCGCGGACCGCGCCGGCCACTTCACGTGGCGGTTGCGTCGGGAAGTCCTGCTCGTCGAACTTCAGCAGCCGGTTGAACGCCACGTCGACGGACAGAGCGCCCGGCAATTGCGGCAGGCCGATGTCCGCCAGCTCCGCCCGCCAGTTGGCCTGCACGTCGATGCCGGAGGTCTCGATGATGCCGAGGTTCTGGTACGACGAGTTCACCGACAGACGGCCGCCGGTCACCTCGTCGCGGATGATGTTGCGGCAGACGCCGTTCGGATCATCGATCGAGTAGTCCGGGTTGCTCATACCGTCGCGGTTGAAGCACAGATCGTAGGTGGTCTGTGCGCTCACGAAGGAGATCGCGTCGGTGATCCTGGCCTTGTACCAGTCGACCGCGAGCGTCAGGCCGCTGGCCGCAGGGTGGTCGAACGGCGAGCGCAGCACCATGCCGATGGTGTAGGTCTTGCCTTCCTCGCTCTCGAGGTCGATGTTGCCGCTGCGCAGCTCGATCTCGCCGCCGTCGGCACGGCCATCGCCCACGAAGTTGTCCGGGTCGGCGTCGAACTCCGAGGTGCCGGTGCCGATGATGGCCGAGCACAGTGCCTGCACCTTGGCGCGATCCGGGTTGCTCGGCAGGTTGCCGTTGAAGTCACGCGTATCGGAACGGCACGGATCCGGACCGCGCATCACCACCGGGTTGGCGCTTTGTGCGAGGAACAGCTCGTTGATGTTGGGCGCGCGGTTGGCGAGCTGGTAGCCGCCGCGGAAGCGCACGAACTCGTTCGGCTCCCAGCTGAACAGTCCCTTGTAGGTGGGCGTGCCGCCGGCGGTGTTGTAGTCCGAGTAGCGGTAGCCCAGCTCGAGCTCGAGGGAGCGGATGAAAGGCTTGTTCCTCACGAGCGGGATCAGCAGCTCGCCGTAGACTTCTTTTACGCTGGTCTCGCCGAGCACTTCCGCCTGCGCGAACGTGCCGATCGGGATGTCGATGATGGAGTTGGTCTCGCGGGTCGCGTCCGGCTTGTACAGGAAGTCGTTCTTGCGGTAGCTCAGGCCGAAGGCGCTGCGGATCTCGCCGGCCGGCAGGTCGAACAGCCCGCCCTGCAGGTTCGCCTCGACCACGGTCTGGGTGAGCTGGGTGCGGTCGGTGATGTCGATGGTGATGGCGTCGATACAGTCCTGGGAAACCTCGAACTGCTCGAACACCGGCAAGCCGCTGGTGCAGGACGCGGAGGTGGAACCCGCCGCCTCGGTGCTCCAGTTGCGGCCGTAGTTCGGCGACTGGATGATTTCCTGGTAGCGGCGCAGCGAGGCGTAGTTCAGATAGTTGTTGTCGATCTGCGTCTCGCCGTGCGACACATAGGCTTCCCAGGTCCAGTCGCCGACGCCCAGATCGCCTTCCAGGCCGGCGACGAGCTGGTAGAGCTGCGACACGTTGCGCAGCTCGCGGCCCGGCATGTAGTAGGTGGTGCCGCCGAGGCTCCAGTTCGAGTTGGCGCCGAGCTGCGGGATGGGCAGGCCGGTGGTCTCGTCATAGACGGGCATCGGCACCGTGGGCGAGGTCAGCTGGTCCGGCCCCCGCGACAAGAGCAGATCGCGGAGCGCATCGGGCACGGGGAAGGCCTGCGACTTGGTGCAGCCGCCCACCGCCGGGCAGTTCAGGCCGTACAGGCCGCCGGCCTGGTATTCGGGCCGGGTGTTGCCGTCGGCGTCGATGGACGGTCCGTAGAGCTGATTGCCGAAGGGGATCGAGGCCGAGAAGCCGCCGTCGGCGCCGGTCACCTGGTTCACCGACGACACCTCGGTCTTCACGAAGATGGCCTGCGCGAAGGTGGAGACGCGATCGTTGAGGGCATAGTCGGCCTTGCCGAACAGTGAGTAGCGCTCGAGAGGGCTGGAGATGCGGCCATCGAGATAGTTCTCGCGCAGCGGGCCGCTCGGCAGCATGCGGTACTGGCCATCCCAGAGCGTGCCCTGGAAGCCGAGCGGACCGGTGCCGGGCAACGCGGTGTCCTTGAACAGCGAGCCGTCGGGATTGAAGTAGAACGGCGAGCTCGTGCTCACGTTGGCGCCCGCCGGCAGGTCCGGGAACAGGCTGTTGGCGACGGCCTGGTCGGGCTGGCCGGCGGCGTTGGGCTGGAACTTGAAGGTGTTCAGCCGGATCGCGGTCAGATGCGCCGATTCCGGATCGGTGAAGGCGCGCCGGTAGAACGCGCGGTCACGCTGCAGCACTTCCTCGCGCTGGTACCACTCCACGCCGAGCATGGCGTTGCCGCGGCCGTCGCCCAGGTTGGCGCCGAGCAGCGTCGCCACCCGGCTTTCCTCGCCGTCGCCGCGCTCGGTGATGCCGGTGCGCAGCTCGATGCTGGCGCCCTCGAAGTTGTCCTTGAGCTTGAAGTTGGTCACGCCGCCCATGGCATCCGCGCCGTACACGGCGGAGGCGCCGCCGCTGATGATTTCCACGTTCTCGATCATGGAGGACGGGATGGAGTTGGTGTCGATCACCAGCGTGGAGTTCGCGGGCTGGCCGCGGCGCCCGTCGATGAGCACCAGTGTGCGGTTGGCGCCCAGGCCGCGCAGGTTGAGGGTGGAGATGCCGGGCGTGTTGGTTGCGCTCGGGAAGATGTCACCCGTGGTGAACTGGGTGGCACCCGGATTGAACTGTGGCAGCTGGTTGAGAACGCTCTCGATGCCGATGGTGCTCGATTCCGAGAAGGACTGATCCGAGACCGTCACGATCGGGCTCGAAGCCTCGAGGTCACGCCGGCGGATACGCGTACCGGTGACCGTGACCTCTTCGAGCTGCAGCCCGGCACCGGCAGCGGCGTCCTGCGCCTGGGCTGCGGGCAGGTCGGCCAGGCCGACCGATGCCGCCGCGAGACACAGGCCGGCGGCCCGTAGCGCCACGGTGCGCCGGCTGGACGAGCGGGAGGCGGAAATATCAACGGGCGCAGCAGCCTGCAAGGCGTCTGCGACAGCAGAACGGACTATGGACATCGATCCCCCGAATGTAGGTTGACTTGTCGATTGAGTTAGTTGTGACGCACCTGATGAGTGCCATCGGTGATAAAACGATTGGCGGCGCGGAACAGGAACCGGACCAAGAGCATCTCGGAGACCAAACACCCGGTCGGCGCACGGTGCACGGCGCTTGACCGCCGTGGTTGCGAACGTTAGCGTTCGGTGCAGCCTGCCAAGGAAGGCGAAGTTGCATGAATCAAGATGGAGGTGACGAGCGCCGTCTGCCAGCGGCGACAAAGGGGGGGAAACGGTGCGCTCAGAGGATTTACGTCGTGAGCCCGACACGACCGAGGCCGGCTTGGCGTTCGGGGGCGGCGACGGCCCGCGTGCCATCCGGGCGCAGTCCAAGGCGAAACTACGTGCGCTGCCATCCGACCTGAGGGTCGCACGGGCGCGTCCCGAGTCGCCGGTCTCCCATCCTCCGCCGTCCACGCCCCAGCGTCCCGCCGAGGACGTGGCCCGCCTGTTTCGAGAACACAATCACTCCCTGGTCAGTTTCCTGGCTTTGCGCCTGCGCTCGGTCCAGGAAGCCAAGGAAGTCGCCCAGGAAGCGTACGTGCGGCTGCTGCAGCTCGATCGCGACAATGTCGGAAATTTCCTACGCGCGTACCTGTTCCGCATTGCCTCGAACCTGGCCGTGGACCGGGTGCGCCGGCGCATCACCGAGACGCGGATCACTCAGACGGAGCTCTTCGAGCTGTTCTGCGACCCGAACCCGGACCCGGAGCGCTGCGTCCTGGCGCGCGACGAGTTGCAACGCCTCGCGGGTTTCCTCGAGGAATTGCCGGACGCGGTGCGCCAAGCCTTCCTGCTGTTTCGGGTGGACGGACAGAGCCAGGAAGCCATCGCTGCGCAGCTCGGCGTGTCCGACCGCATGGTACGCAAGTACATCACTCGCGCGCTGGTGCATTGTCGCCTGCGGCTCGACGGGGTCGGGCTGGAGGAGGCCAGGAGGCGACTGAAGTGACGGGTGGCACGCCCTGCTCTGCGGATCCGGAGATCGCGCGGCTCGAGGCAGCGGCTGACTGGCTGCAGACCCTGTCGAGCACCCCGCTCGAGGACGCCACGCTCGAGTCCTGGCTGGAGTGGTATGGCCGCGATCCGGCGAACCAGAAGGCCTTCGATGGCATCGTCGAGGTCTGGGGTGCCATGGCGCACGTTCCGCCGGCGGTACGCGCCGCGTTGCGCTCGCCTGCGGTCGGGACGCGTGTCGCACCAGTGTCGTCGGCGCGACAGAGCCGCACGCCGCTGTGGGCCGCCCTGGCGGCGAGCCTGGTCGTGGCGTGTACCACGCTCGTGTGGCTGGGCCTGCGGGACCCCACCGTGGATCATGGCGAGGTGCTGGCGTCGCCGCTGGGCGTGAACAGTACGAGCCAGCTGCCGGACGGTTCCGTCGTAGAACTGGGTGGGCGAACCAGCGCGCGACTGAGCTACACCGCCGCCGAGCGGCGGGTCGAGGTGCTCGACGGCGAGGTCTACCTCACCGTGGCAAAGGATGCGGGCCGACCGTTCGTGGTCGACGCCGGCGCCCTGCGCGTCACCGCGGTCGGCACGGCGTTCAACGTCCGCCGCTCCGGCTCTGACGTGGTGGTGACGGTCGGCGAAGGGGCTGTCGAGGTGGTCCGCTCAGGCAGCGCGGCGCGCGGCTGCGAACCCGCAGGTGGCTGTGTCCACCTGACGGCGGGGCGGCAGCTGCGCTACCGCGAAGGCGCGAAGGCGCTCGTGGTGAGGTCGGTGGATCCCGCGGTCACCACGTCCTGGCGCAACGGTGTGTTGAAGTTCGTCGACGAGCCGCTGAGCGCCGTCGTGTCGAGCGTCAATCGGTACTCCCATCGGCCCATCCAGATCCGCGACGCCGCGCTCGGCGGGCTGTCCTTCACCGGCACCGTACACGTCGAGCGCATCGACAACTGGCTGAATGCGCTGGGCAGCGCCTTCCCGCTCAGGGTCGTGGAAGCGGGTGAAGAGGGAGTGCTGCTCGTGTCCCGCAAGTAGCCGGTCCGCCGCGCGGCGAGAGCGGATGAGATCAAGGGGGGCGCATGCTATGTCGTGGGGCATCGCACGCTCTGCACGGCGTCGTGCGGACTGGCGGGCGGCCTGCACGGCCGGTCTGCTCGGGCTGATGCTCCTGTCGAGCCGCATGGTGCTCGCTGTCGACCTGCAGCGCGCGATGCGCTTCGACATCCCGCCGCAGGCACTGGCGTCCGCGCTGCTCGAGTTCTCGGATCAGAGCGGCATCCAGATCATCACGGCGGGCGCCGGTGTGGCCGGCTTGCGCAGTCCCGGCATAGCCGGAGAGCACACCGTGGAGGCCGCGCTGCGTCAGCTCCTGCGCGGCAGCGCCTTGGGATTCCGCACCATTGGCGGTGACACCGTCGTGCTGCTGCGCGCCACCCAGCCGCGCTCCGCCGCCGCAACACTGGCCGGCGACTTCGGGGCGCGGGCCGGCGAGCCGCTCGAGGAGGTGCACGTGACCGGCTCGCGCATCGCGCGCCGCGACCTGCAGGCGCCGAGCCCGATCGTGACCGTCGATCGGCAGGCCTTCATGGAATCCTCGACGCTCGCCGTGGAAACCGTGCTGAACCGCCTGCCGCAATTCGTTCCCATCGAAACGCAGTTCATCACCGGCGACATCTTCCCGACTGCCACGAACACGCCGGGTGCCACGACGCTCAACCTCCGTGGCCTGGGCGAGAACCGCACGCTGACGCTGATCGACGGCCGTCGCACCCAGCCAGCCAACTCGACGCTGGTGATCGACATGAATTCGATTCCTTCGTCGGCCATCGAGAGTGTCGAGGTGATCAGTGGCGGCGCTTCAGCGGTGTACGGGGCCGATGCCATGGCCGGCGTGGTCAATTTCAAGTTCAAGGATCGCTATGAAGGCGTCAGCGTGGAGCTGCGGACCGGCATCACCGAGCGCGGCGACGGCGAGGAGAATCGCGTGGCCGCCTTCTTCGGCGCCAACACCTCGGATGACAGGGGCAACGTCATGCTGGGGCTTGAATGGATGGAGCGCGGCGCGGCTCTCGCCATCGATCATCCGTTCTTCGCTGGCGCGCTGGTCGACAGCGGGGCCCCGGGGACGCTGGCGCGCCTGAATCTCAGCTCCTATCAGCCGAACGCCGCCATCGGCGGACTGCCTTCGCAGGAGGCGGTCGACGCGCTGTTCCCGAATCGTCCCGCGGGTGTGGAGGTCAGTCGCGCCACGCCTTTCCATTTCAATGTGGACGATTCCATTTTCAAGGACGCCGGTGCGCTCAACTACAACGGCCCGCTCGGCGACGGACGCTTCAAGATGCAGCCGAACGGCACGCTCGGCGAGAACAACCTGGAGGCGCTGCGCTCCAGTCCCATGCAACGCTTCGCCATGCTGGCCCGGGCTCATTACGACCTCAACGACGACGTAGCCGTGTTCGGACGCGCGAACTTCGTCAACGCCGATGTGCTGTCGTTGGCCACGCCTTCGAGCGCCACCGGGAGCTTCGCCGTGCGCGTGCCGCGCGATGATGCGCATCCGGTGCCCGAGGATCTTGCGCGACTGTTGGATTCGCGTGGCCCCAACGTCTACAGCACGACGCAGTTCGATCCCGCGACCGGCGAGCCGGTGGTCGAGACCGGCATCGATGCCGATTGGCTGCTCGGTCGGCCGCTCGACTTTCTGCCGACCCGGCAGATGAGGAACACCGCGCAGCTGTATCAAATGGTCGCGGGACTCGAAGGGCGGCTTCGCTGGCGCGACTGGACCTGGGAAGCGTACGTGTCCCATGGCGAGACCACGACGGACAGCGGCTATATCGGGTTTGCGTCTCTGCAACGCTATACCACGGTGGTGCGGGCGCCGTATTACGGTCGTGACCTGGTCATCGAAGGGCCGGGGCAGACGTCCCTGCGTTGCACGACCGGCCTGCCGATCTTCGAGGAGTTCGAAGTCTCTCAGGATTGCATCGATGCCATCACCATCGATCTCGTCGATCGCACACGGCTCACTCAAGGGATCGTCGAGGCGAACCTCCAGGGCGGCCTCGCGGATCTGCCGGCCGGCGAGCTGCGCGGTGCGGTAGGGGCGAGCTATCGAAGGAACGAGTTCGTATTCCAGCCCGACGCGCTGCGCGAGAGCAACTCGATCGTGGATATCCCGGTGGGCGCTTTCGGCAACGCCACTATCAAAGGCGCCACGAACGTGCGCGAGGTGTACGCCGAGCTGCTGGTGCCCGTCCTGCGCGGGCGCCGCTTTGCGGAATCGCTCGACCTGGAGCTCGGAGTGCGCTATTCGCAGTACGACACCGCCGGCAGCGTACCCACCTACAAGGGATTGTTCAGTTGGGCGCCGAGCCCGCATCTGCGCCTGCGCGGCGGCTACCAGCTTGCCAATCGCGCGCCCAACATCAACGAATTGTTCCTGGGCGCCAGCAGCGTGCCGGTGACCATGCGCGGTCCCGATCCCTGCCGGGCGGACACCCTGGACGAGAACGGCAATGTGCCCGGCAATCCGCATCGCGAGCGCGTCCAGGCGCTGTGCTCGGCCATCATCGGCACCGGCACGTCGACCTTCGACAACGACCCGGACAACTTCATCGGCGACGGGCGCACCGATGGCGGCGAGATCGAGCTGCGCAGCGGCAATCCCGGCCTCGACAGCGAACGCGGTGAGACGTACACGGCCGGCTTCGTCCTTGCCTCGCCTTTCGGGCACCCGGCGCTGAGTGATGCCTCGCTGACGGTCGACTGGTACAGGGTCAAGATCACCGGGGCGATCTCCCAGGTGAGTGCCCAGACCACCTACGATCTGTGTTTCAACCGCGACGGGCTCAGCAATCCAGAATATTCGCTCGACGATCCCAATGGACTCTGCCGCCGGATCGTGCGCCACGAAGTGACTGGCAATCGATGGTACGTCAATTCCCCTTACGCCAACCTGGGCACGTTGAAGACGTCCGGCTTCGATGTGCAGGCGAGCTGGCGGGCGGCGCTGAGCGACCTGGGCCTGGCGCACGTGCCCGGTGCCATGTCCCTCGACCTGTCGCTGAACAGGCTGCTGACGTTCAAGTCGCAGGACTACCCCACGCAGCCACCGCGCGAGAACGCGGATACGCTGGCGCGGGGCGGGCAGTTCACCTACCGGGCGCTCACCACGTTGCGCTATTGGCTGGGAGGCGGCTACGTCGGTCTCACCTGGCAGCACTTGCCGTCAGTGCGCAGTGCCGCCGCCGTGACCGATCCTGATACCCCCTTTCGGGGCGCGCAGTCCTACGACATTTTCTATCTCGCGGCCGGCTGGACGCTGAATCGGCATGTGTCGCTGACGCTCGGCATCGACAACCTGTTCGATCGGGCGCCGAACCGCGTCGGCGCAGGCCCGTCGACCAATGCCGCCGGCAATACGGCGACCGGCTACTACGACGTGCTCGGGCGACGCTACTACATGGGCCTGCGCATGGAGTTCTGAGTTGCCCGCCTCACTCAATGTGACGATGCTGCGTGCCTTCTCCGGGCGTGATGAACAGCATCCGACAGGGGCAGCTCGTTCTCGCCGTGTGCCAGGTGCCGCGCGGCACGATCGCGTATTCGCCGGGCTCGTCGAGCTCGATCCGTCGTTCGCCTTCCGGGGTCTCGAGCACGAATGTGGCCGAGCCCGCCAGCAGGCATACGATCTCGTCGCCCTCGGGGTGCATCTCCCACATTCCCCAGTCCGCATCGAAGTCGAACAGCGACACGAGCGACTCGTTGCGAAAGTCGCCGAGCTGGCCGCTCGCCAGACGTTGCCAGAACGTATCGTCCACCGGCAACGGCTCGACCGAGGCATCGGCGCGCAGGCGCAGGAACGTGGATGCAAGGTGGTAAGGCTGGGCCATGAATCGCTCCCTGTGGCTTGATTGCTCAGCTGCTCCGGTTCCCTCGCGCGACGCTCACGCGCAGGGCCGCTGCCTTCCCGGTGCGGGTGGCGCGTCTCAGGACCCGATCACCGCTCCGTGCTCGGCAAGCAGCTCGCGCAACACCGAGCGGTGGCAGTGTGCCTCTTCCTCGCAGTAACAGCCAAGCGAAAAATCGCTGGTGTGTGACAGCGCGGCCAGGAGCTCGATCGTATGTCGGTTCTCCGGCGTGTTCATCTCGGCGCGATACTTGCGACGAAAGGCAGCCCATTGCGATTCCGTGGTGGCAGATTGTGCGAGCTTCACCGTCTCCGGCTGGGGTGCAAGATTCGGGAACCAGACGTCGTACCAATCCTGCTTCGCGATCTGCTCCTTGGGGACGCCGCGGGGCGGACGGCGCACCGTGCCGATGCGAATGCCCTCGCCCTTGGCGCGAGGAGTTCCGAGCCTGACTACTCTTACAGTCATGACCGATCTCCTATTGTGAGCCGACGGGACAACCAGCGCTGGCGGCTCACACCGATTATTGCCCGGTGCGTGGGAATGTTCACCCCCGCGCGGCACCCAGGCTGCACAAGGCGCGAAAGCCATTTCTTGCGACCGTACTTCTCGCGCCAGGCTTGTGCAGCGCGGCGACGCAGCGCCTGCGGGCTCATGCGCGCATGCTCCGCTTCGTCCGCGCGCAACCAGGCCAAGCGTGCTGGGAGACCCCGTCACGTCTCCGAACCGCCTGGCATGCGGACCGTCTTGCGAAAACAGCGGATGATCTCGACTTCCTCGAAGCCCAACGCCAAATGCGCGGCGGTGCCGAGCCCGTTTTCCACGAACGTGTCGGACGCGAGCTCCGGACAACTTTGCGCCCCGGCCCAGGCCTCGGCTGCCTCGATCAGCGCGCGGCCCACGGCCGTACGTCGCGCGGTGGGCTCGACATACCAGGCTTCCAGGTAGGCCACTCTGCCCGAATGACAGCCCTCGGCATAAGGCCGGATGTTCAGCTCGGCGAAGCCCACCGGGGCCGCGTCCCGGATGGCGATGAGCACGGCGAGCGGATGGGGCACGGAGCCTGCCAAGAACTGTGCCGCCTCTGCACGAAGCGCCTCGGCCGGTTCATCCGGCCATAACGCGCAGCGCATCCGGAACCATGCCTCGAAATGCTCTCGCGACACCGGGCAAACGTGGATCATCTTCAGTTGCCTGGGCAAGAGGACAGTCAGCGGCGCGTAGGCTGCCTGCGCTGCAGGCAAGCCAGCCGGTCTCGCCCAGGGCGAGCCACCATAGTCCTCGTGGCTGTGCCGGTCAACGCGCCTCGCGAATGCCTCTTGGGACGTCGCGTGGTGCGGCGCTCAACCAGGCCCGGGATGGTCAGGCGGCGCGCCTACGTCGCATTTCTTGCAGTCGAGGAGCCGGCCCAGCGCCGCCGCCCGCCCCTCGGCCGTGACGACCCAGGGCCTCTCGATCCAAGGCGGATCATGCCGAACGTGCTGGAAGTGGCCACAGGCAAGCTCCGCCACCCAGTGGTTCTCGGTGTCGAGATGGAATCCGGTGATTGCCCGCTTCATCGGCCGTTCCTACGTCATCGGTTGCCTGATGATCGTCCGCCATTTCTGCGGCGCCGTCTTGCGGATGGCGCTCAAATAGATCTCTGATGCTTGCCTCTTGTCTGCTCGAGGTCGGCTCTTGGCCGTGGAAATGCATAGGAGGGTCATGACGGACGGCGTCGTCCCGATCAGCTGGTGATTTCGTCGTACCCTTTGCCCAGGAACTGCACGAAGCAAAAGCCGTGGCCGAACGGATCGGATAGCAGGGCCAGTCTGCCCCAGCGATGGGTCGATACGGACTGCTCGAGCCGCGCCCCGGCCTGAACCGCTTTGTGCACGGCTTCATCGATGTCGTCGACCACGACGTCCAGGTGCACCGGAGTCCAATGGCGCGCGTAATCCCGGAGTACGGGCGCAACGGGAGATGCCGGCGTGCCCGCTCGCTTGGCCAGCAGATAAATGGCCGACGAGCCGCCGAGCATCTCCACGCCCGCAGCGCCGAAGCGCCGGCCGACGCGCAGGTCGAACGCGGCGCAGTAGAAACGGATGGCCTGCTCGAGATCGTCGACGTCGATGTTGACGAGCAGCTCCACCGAGCGATCGACTAGCGCTGGGCCTCGACGTGACGTGCGAAGTTGTCCAGGATGGCCTGCCAGCCCGCGCGCTGCTGTTCGACGGAATGCGTCGATTCGGCATCGAAGGTCACGCGCACGCCAACGCCTTCCGGGCGCTGCGCGAACTCGACCGTGGCGGTGCGATCACCGAAGGTGTATTCCAGCCGTTCGTGCTCCACGATGTTGGTGTACGTGCCGGCGAAGTCGAATCCCATGCTGCCGTCCTTCGCCTCCATCCGCCAGCAGAAGGCGCCGCCGACACGCAAGTCCACCGAGGCCGCCGGGGTATGCCAGTCGGCCGACGCGGCATTCCATTGCTTGATGTCATCGGGTGTGGTGTACGCGCGCCAGACTGTCTCCACGGGCGCCTTGACGATGGTCTCGACCGTGATTTTCATTGGATCATCTTTTCTTCCTGATGGCCGGGTGAACAGTTTACGTCAATCAAGCTCGCAGGTCTCACGCCGGCGTCCGTTGAAGTGTCAGTCGACGCCCTGAAAGCAACGTCCGCTACCACCCGAGACCATCAAGCTCGTGGTCCGCAAGGCCAGGCATCCCGCCCTCCCAGGCAGGGGAGGGCGGGAACGAGTCGGGGAGCCCCCGCTTGCCGGGAGCGACGTACAGATGAGCTATGGCAGCTCGGTGAAGCCCATCAAGTACCGGTCGCATTCGCGCGCTGCGCCGCGACCTTCGTTGATGGCCCACACGATGAGGCTCTGACCACGGCGGCAGTCGCCGGCGGCAAAGACCCCCGGGACGCTGGTGGCGTACTTGCCGTGCTCGGCCTTGATGTTGCTGCGCGGGTCGGTCTCGAGGGCGAGATCCTGCACCAGGCCCTGTTCGGGTCCCAGGAACCCCATGGCGAGCAGCACGAGCTGCGCCGGGTGAACCTTCTCGGTACCCGGGACTTCCACGGGGACGAACCGGCCCTGGTCATTCTTCTGCCAGCTGACCTGCACGGTCACGACCTCTTTGACATGACCGAACTCGTCGCCGTTGAAGCGTTTGACGGTGGTCAGGTAGGCGCGGGGATCCGCGCCGAACTTCGCGGCGGCCTCTTCTTGGCCGTAGTCGAGCTTGTAGATCCTCGGCCACTCCGGCCACGGGTTGTCCTCCGCGCGTTCCAGCGGCGGCTTCTGCATGATCTCGATTTGCGTAAGGCTCCTGCAGCCATGCCGCATCGCGGTCGCCACGCAGTCTGTGCCCGTGTCGCCGCCGCCGATGACCACCACATCCCTGTCCCTGGCGTGGAACGGCGCGTTCGCCGGGTCACCGTCGAGCAGGGCCTTGGTGCTGGCGGTGAGGTAATCCATCGCGAAATGCACGCCCTGGAGCTCGCGGCCCGGCACCGGCAGGTCACGTGGGCGGGTGGCGCCGGTGCACACCACGATGGCATCGAAGTCGCGGCGCAGGAGCTGCGGTTCGACGTTCTCGCCCACGTTGGCGTTGCAGACGAACTTGATGCCTTCCTGCTCCATGAGTTTCAGCCGTCGCTCGACGACCTCACGCTTGTCGAGCTTCATGTTCGGAATCCCGTACATGAGCAGGCCGCCCGGACGGTCGGCGCGCTCGAGCACGGTCACACTGTGGCCGGCGCGGTTGAGCTGTGCGGCGGCGGCAAGCCCCGCCGGGCCGGAGCCGATCACCGCAACTCTCTTGCCAGTGCGCACCTTTGGCGGCTCGGGTACGACCCAACCCTCTTCCCAGCCGCGATCGATGATCGCCGCCTCGATGCTCTTGATCGTCACCGGCGGATCGTTGATGCCGAGCACGCACGAGCCTTCGCAGGGCGCCGGGCACACGCGACCGGTGAACTCGGGGAAATTGTTGGTCATGTGCAGGCGCTCGAGCGCCTCGCGCCACAGGCCGCGATAGATCAGGTCGTTCCACTCGGGAATGACGTTGTTGATCGGGCAGCCCGAGGCCGACCCGTTCAGCAGCTTGCCCGTATGACAGAATGGCACACCACAATCCATGCAGCGCGCCGCCTGCTGGCGCAGCCGCTTCTCCTCCATGTGATGGTGGAATTCCTTCCAGTCGCGGATGCGTTCCAGGGGGGCGCGGTCAACGGGAAGCTCGCGCAGGTACTCGATGAATCCGGTTGGCTTGCCCATTGATCAATTCCCTCCCACGCGCGAGAGGTCACGGGCGTTCTCTTCGAACGCCTCCATGATGGCATCGTCGCCGGTCAGGCCACGCTCATGGGCGCGGGCGATGCAGTCCAGCATGCGCTTGTAGTCGCGCGGCATGACGCGCACGAAGCGCGGCACCATGTCGTCCCAGGCGTCGAGTACCTGCTGCGCGCGCAGGCTCCTGGTGTATCTCAAGTGCTTCTCGATCATTGCGCGGACCGCGGCGATCTCTTCCGGCTCCTCGAGTCGGCCGATGTCGACCATCTCGCGGTTGACGTTGCCCGGGAAGTCTCCGCGCTCGTCGAGCACGTACGCCACGCCTCCGGACATGCCGGCCGCGAAGTTGCGCCCGGCCGGCCCGAGCACGATGACACGGCCGCCGGTCATGTATTCGCAGCCATGGTCGCCCACGGCCTCGACCACTGCGTGCACGCCGCTGTTACGCACACAGAAGCGTTCGCCGGCCATGCCGCTGACATAGGCTTCGCCGCTGGTCGCGCCATAGAAGGCGACATTGCCGACGATGATGTTCTCCCACGGCGTGAAGGTTGCGGCGCGCGGCGGGTAGATGATGAGCTTGCCGCCCGAAAGGCCCTTGCCGACGTAGTCGTTGGCGTCGCCTTCCAGGTAGAACGTCATGCCGCGCGGCATGAACGCACCGAAGCTCTGGCCCGCCGAGCCTTTGAACCGGATCTCGATCGTGTCCTCCGGCAGCCCCGCAGCGCCGTACTTGCGGGTGACTTCGCTGCCGGTGATGGTGCCGACCACCCGGTTCACGTTACGGATCGGCAGCTCCGCCTTGACCTTCTCGCCCCGCTCGATCGCGGGCCTGCACAATTCGAGAAGCGTGGTCATGTCGAGCGACTTCTCGAGTCCGTGATCCTGCGGGATCTGACAATAGCGGCCCACGTCATCGCCCGCTTCCGGCTGGTAGAGCAGATTACTGAAGTCGAGCCCACGCGCCTTCCAGTGATCCACCGCCTTGCGAGCTTCCAGCCGGTCGACCCGCCCAATCATCTCGTTGACGGTGCGGAAGCCGAGTTGCGCCATCAGCTCGCGGATCTCCATGGCCACGAAGCGCATGAAATTCACCACGTGCTCGGGCTTGCCGGCAAACTTCTCGCGCAAGCGCGGGTCTTGCGTGGCGATGCCCGCCGGGCAGGTGTTCAAGTGACACACGCGCATCATGATGCAGCCGGTCGCCACCAGCGGCGCCGTGGCGAAGCCGTACTCCTCGGCGCCGAGCAGCGCGGCAATCACGACGTCGCGGCCGGTCTTGAGCTGCCCGTCGGTCTCGACGGTGATGCGGCTGCGCAGGTTGTTCATCACCAGCGTCTGATGAGTTTCGGCAAGGCCGAGCTCCCAGGGCAGGCCGGCATGTGCGATCGAGGTCTGAGGCGAAGCGCCGGTGCCGCCGTCGTGGCCGCTGATCAGGACCACGTCGGCGTGCGCCTTGGCGACGCCTGCGGCGACGGTGCCGACGCCGACCTCGGCAACGAGCTTGACGCTGATGCGCGCGTGCCGGTTGGCGTTCTTCAGGTCATGGATCAGCTCGGCGAGATCCTCGATCGAATAGATGTCATGGTGAGGCGGCGGCGAAATCAGCCCCACGCCCGCAGTGGTGTGGCGCGTCTTGGCGATCCACGGGTACACCTTGGCGCCGGGCAGCTGGCCGCCCTCGCCGGGCTTGGCGCCCTGCGCCATCTTGATCTGCAGCTCCTGCGCATTCACCAAGTATTCGCTGGTCACGCCGAAGAGCCCGGAGGCCACCTGTTTGATGGCGGAGTTCTTCGAGTCGCCGTTGGGC
>QGUO01000017.1 GCA_003242495.1 Pseudomonadota bacterium
GCCTGAGTCGCCGCCGATCGGCGCTGCAGCGCTCCGTCAGGCAAGCACGCCGCGCTCGGCGAGCGGCAGATAGACGGTAAACTCGGCGCCGCGGCCCGGGCCTTCGCTGTGCGCCGTCACCGTCCCACCATGCAGCTGCACCAAGGATTTGACGAGCGCCAGGCCCAGGCCCAGACCGCCGTTCGGGCGCGCCGGGTCGACCTCGCCCTGACTGAACGGCTGGAAGAGGCGCGGCAGCAGCATCGGCTCCATGCCGACGCCATTGTCGGCCACGCGCAGCACGGCCTGGCCCTCCGTCACCGTCACCGACACCTTCACGTGTCCGCCGCGATCGCAGAACTTGATGCTGTTGTTCAACAGGTTCCCGAGCACCTGCGAAAGGCGCGTGCGGTCGCCTTCGATGGGAATGTCCCCCTCCGGCAGGTCGAGGGTGAGCGTCAGCTCGTTCTGTTCGAAGGACGCCTCGAGATCCTCGACACAGGCGCGTATCACCTCCGCCAGGTCGAGCCGTTCGCGCTGAATGCGGATCTTGCCCTCGGAGATGCGCGTGACATCGAGCAGGTCGTCGATGAGCCGCACCAGGTGGCGGGTCTGCCGCTCGATGATCTCCTGGGCACGCAGCGCGTCGGCGCTGCCGGGCCGGGCGCGTTTGAGAATGAAGATGCTGTTGGAGATCGGCGCCATGGGGTTGCGCAGCTCGTGGGCCAGCACTCCTAGGAACCTGTTCTTGCGATCGTCGGCTTCGGCCAGCATGGTGGCGTGCTCGCGCAGCTGCTCGTTCTGCGCCTGAATCTCCTCGTGCTGGACCTGAAGCTGTTGGCTCTGGGCCTGAATCTCTTCGTTCTGCGCCTGGATTTCCTCGTTCTGGGCCTGCAGCTCCTCGTTCTGCGCCTGGATCTGCTCGTTGCGCGCGCGCAGGTCGGCGAGCAGCATCTGGATCCGCTCATAGGCGGCGATGTTGTGGAACCCGATCCCGAGTTGCCCGGCAGCCGCCTCGAGGAAGGCGAGTTGCTCGGCGGCGAGCGTGCGCAGCGAGGCGATCAACAATACGCCGTGCAGGTTCTCCTGGAACAGGAGCGGGAAGGCAGCCACAGTCTTGGGCGGCGCCTGGTCGTAGCCGAGCTTCACCGCGAAGCCGCTGTCGCGCGGCAGCGAACCGAGGACCACGGGTCGGCGATCGCGCGCAGCCTGCCCCGGCACTCCCTCGCCCGGTGCCACCGGCCCGAGATCCGCCACGCCGTAGGCGGCCACGGGTTCCAGCGGTCGTGCAGCGTCCGGCGTCCAATAGATCACCCCGATGCTGGCGCCGATGTGCTCGACGATTGCGCGCAGCGCAGGACCGGCCGTGCCGGCGCGCTCGAGGGTCGAAGACACCGACTTGGCGACCCTGCTCTCGGCGCGCAGGCGCTGTTCGCGGCTTTCGAGCGCCAGTGCGGCACTGCCGAATGCATTGGCGATTTGGCGCATCTCGTCGCGCGGCGGTTGATCCTGCGGCGCATCCGGCTCGCGTGCGAGCGCGAGTGCCGGCTGCCAGTCGCCGCGCTCGAGCGCATCCGCGGTGCGTAACAAGCGGCGCGTCGGGCGCGTGATGGAGCGCGTCGTCAACCAGGCGAACGCCAGCAGGACAGTGGTCGCGAGCGCGAATGCGAGCAGCAGGCTGTCGCGCAGGCGATCCCGCGCGGTGGCCATGGCGTATACCGCAGCCTGGGCTTGGGTGGCCTTGTGCGCGCTGAACTGTTCAAGATATCCGGCCAACGCCAGGCGTCGACGTGTGAGGGCCAGATCGTCCCCCGCCACGAAAGAACCGCTCGCCGCGCGTGCAACGGCTTCGTCCGCGGTGCGCAGGTACGCTTGCGAGGCGGTCACGATGCGATCCATCAGCTCTCTATCGGACGGTTCGAGCGGCTCGCGCGCGAGCTGATCGAGCAGGTTGCGAGTCGTGTCTGCCTGGGAACGATAGAGCGCAATCTGTTGTTTCGTGGGCTCCAGCACCGCAGTGCGCACCGCCATGACGGTGCGCACCATGCTGCGCTCATAAGTTTCCATGCGGTCGCGAAGCGGCACGATGCGCTCGATGTAAGCGGTTTGAGCGCGCACGCTCTCCTCGTGCCGTACGAAGACGCTCGCCATCAGCCCGATGGCGATCAGGAGATACAGACCGACGCCGATCGCCATGCGTTGTGCAATGCTCAAGTCCAGAGTCGGTCGCATTGCCGGCGATCCCTACGTCACGCGCTGCCCGCGAAGGGTGGAGGCGCCGCGGCGCGTGAGTGCATGGGCAGTGCACGGAACAGGCGCGCCTTGTGGTTCATGGTGCGCAGCGTCTGGCCGAGCGCGGCACTCGGCCATTCGGCCTCGCCCAGGCAGAGCACGCCGCCGGCAGCGAGCGCCGCGTCGATGCTGCGCAGGACCTGGTGTTGCACCTCCGCATCCAGGTAGATGAGGACGTTGCGGCAGCTCACCAGATCGAAGCGCTCCTCGCCGGGCGGCGGAGCGTCGGAAATGACATCGTGTCGCCAGAAGCTCACACGGGCGCGCACGCGCTCACAAACGCGGTAGCCACGCTCGCTCGGTTCGCAGAAGGTGGTGTGCAGCGCGGCGGGCAGTTCGTCGAAGGCACTTGGCGGATACCAGCCTCTTCGGCCGGCGCTCAAGGCGCCCGGATCGATGTCGCTGGCGTCGACGGTGCCGGGGATGCCGGCCTCCTCGAGCAGCATGGCGAGCGTGTAGGCCTCTTCTCCGTATCCGCAGCCCGCGCACCAGATGCGCAAGGGCCGGCGTCCATTCGTGCGGGCCAGCTCCGGCAGGATGTCACGACGCAGCAGGTCGAACGTGGCGCTGTTGCGATAAAACCGACTCACCTTGATGGTGATACGCTGGAGCAGACTGAGGGCTTCGCCTTCCTCGGCAAGCAACATGTCGAGATAATGCTCGAACGTGTTTGCACCCAGGCAAATCATGCGATTCAGCACCCGGCGTCGCACCGTCGCGCGGCGATAACGGGAAAAATCGGTGCCGGTGCGCTCGCGCAGCACTTCGAGGATGGTGGCGAGCGCGGCATCTTCAGCGTGTGCGCGCGTGTCCGCATGTTCCGCGGCGGTCGCTGACAAGGAATCCTCCTCGCGACGCCGGCGCAACGAACTTCGATCCGGCGCGAACCATAGCCTAGCGGAAAACATCCCGGATGTTGACCCGCCATGGCGGCTGACACGAAAGTCACCGGCAAGGGACTCACATGATGGATGGCGGCCTATGCGGGATGTGCCGATGTGCCACGGCGATTGCGCGCGGCTGCCCGCTGCGGCGGCGCCGCTGCGTACGCGCACCCGATCCGTCGCATGTCGCGCCACGACGTCGGTCAGCTCGCTGACGCACGCCGATGGAGGTAATAAACTGCGGTGTCCCGCGAAGCCGTCCCGTCACGGTGGTCCGGGAGCCGAACGACGAATCGAGGCGATCCCTATGAGCATGTCATTGCGCGAGCAGCTTCTGGCGGCCGGTCTGGGCACGAAAAAGCAGGCGAAGCAGGCCGAGCACCAGGAGCGGCGGCAAGCCCGTAACAAGGCTCGCGAGGAGGAGCGGCGTCGCGCCGCACGCGAGGCGCAGGCCGCCAAGGCGGCGCGCGACCAGGAGCTCAACCGGCGCCGGCAGGAGGCGGCCGAGCGCAAGGCGCTGTACGCACAGATCAAGCAGCTGGTCGAGCAGAATCGTGTCGCGCGGCCGACGGGCGACGATTACATCCCCTTCAACTTCATCGATCGCGGCAAGGTGCGGCGCATCGCCGTGGACGCGCCGCTGCGCGAGCGCATCTCGCGCGGTGAGCTGGTCATCGTACGCTGTGAGGGTCGGTACGACCTCGTGCCGGCCGAGATCGCCGAGCGCATCGCCGAGCGCGATGCCCGCGCAGTCGTGCGGCTCAAGGAGGAGGAGCAACCCGACGAGAACGATCCCTACAAGGACTACGTGGTGCCGGACGACCTGATCTGGTGAGTGGCAGCGGCGACGCGGCCAGCGCCCCGGGCAGCCGGAACCGGGGCGCGAATGTGGCGTTTGCACGGGTAGAGACGGCCGCACCGGGTCGTCGCGGGGGCATCCTCGTCATGAATCGGTTTCCGCCCAGCGCCTGTCTCGGGTGCGCGTTGCTCGGTCTGAGTGCGCTGTTGGCGCATCCGGTAATGTGCGGGGCCCAAGCCCAGCAGGACAAGCTCAGGGAGGGCAAGCTCACCTTCAACGGCAGTTGCCGGACCTGCCACTCCGTGAAGGAAGGCGATCACCGGCTCGGACCCTCGCTACACAACATCGTCGGCGCCAAGGCCGGTTCGGTCGAGGGGTTCGGCAACTATTCGCAGGCCATGCGGCAATCCGGCATCGTCTGGGACGAAGAGACGCTCGATGCGTTCATCGCCCAGCCCGACGAGGTGGTGCCCGGCAACAACATGAAACCCTTCGCCGGTCTGCCCGACGCCGAGGCCCGGGCGAGCATCATCGAATACCTCAAGGCGGAGTCGGAGGGCTGACTTCGGTCCGCCAGGCCCGGCGGATCGTCGATGAAGCGTGAATGATTGCCCAAGGTTCGGGCTGTCGCGGCGTCTTCGGGCAAGATTCGTCAAGTACGGTCATTCCCTTTTGGCTGCCCTGCGCCTTGTCGTATGCTGAAATCCGTAAGATTGTGGTCGAAGTTCCGGGGGGTCTCGAAAGCAGCATGTGTAGCGCACGCCACATTCTCAGGGGTGCCGTTGCGGTGCTTGCCGGTGGAGCGTGGCTCCTGCAAGCGCTCCCTTCCGCCCACGCCGCGGATACTGCACTGCAAAAATCCCCCGGCCAAGGACACAGCCAGTGGGACTTTCTCGAAGAGCACTGCATCGAATGCCACAACGCTGCGGATTGGGCCGGCGGCCTGGCGTTCGACATCATGGATGAGACCCAGATCGCCGAATACGCCGAGGACCTCGAGGAAAGCGTGCGCAAGCTGCGCGGCCGACTCATGCCGCCGGCGGACAAGCCCCAGCCGGACGCCGAGTCGCTGCGTGCCTTCGTTTCGTGGATGGAAGGCAATCTCGACGCGGTGGCGCGCGAGCGTCCCGAGCCCGGCCGGGTGGGCCTGCACCGTCTGAATCGCAAGGAATACGCCAACGCGGTGCGCGATCTGCTCGCCCTCGAGATCGACCCGGTGGCGCTCCTGCCGCGCGACGACTCCGAGGACGGCTTCGACAATATCGCGGACGCCCTGCAGGTTTCGCCGTCCTTCCTGGATCAGTACCTGGCGGCGGCGCGCACCGTGGCCATCCAGGCGATCGGCAATCCGTCCGCGCTGCCGGCAGGCGTCCCCTATGCTGTGCGCGGCGGCACGCAGCAGTTCTACCGTGAGGGCATGCCGCTCGGCACCCGGGGCGGCATGGCGGTCGACCACTACTTCCCGGCCGATGGCGAGTACGAGATCAACATCGCCAACATGGCCCAGGCGCTCTGGGTCTACAACATGGAATTCGAGCACACCGTGATCGTCACACTGGACGGCGCGGAGGTGTACCGCACGAAGATCGGCGGCGAGGAGGACATGAAGGCCATCGACCAGGAGCAGGATCCGGCGGTCGATGCCATCAACCAGCGCCTGAAGAACATCCGCTTCCGGGCGCCGGCCGGTTACCACAAGGTCGCGGTCGGTTTCATCCACCGGACTTTCGCAGAGTCCGAGGATCGCCTGGCCTCGCACATCCCCGGCGGCGGACAGGACCGTGTGCTGCGCGTGAGCTCGTTCGAAATCCGCGGACCCTTCGATGTCACGGGCGTGAGCCAGACGCCCAGCCGCCAGCGCATCTTCAGCTGTTATCCGGAAACCCCGGCCGAGGAGCAGCCCTGCGCCGAGCAGATCGTCACCAAGCTGGCCCGGCGCGCCTTCCGCCGGCCGCTCAGCGACGCCGACGTCCAGGGGCTCATGCATTTCTATCGGCGCGCGAGCCAGACCGACGGTTTCGAGGCCGGCATCCGCCAGGCGCTCACCGCCATCCTGGCGAGCCCCGATTTCCTGTTCCGCGCGGAGGTCGACGTCGAGCGTTACCCGCCGGGCTCCATTCAGCCGATCAGCGACCTCGACCTCGCTTCGCGGCTGTCGTTCTTCCTGTGGAGCAGCGTCCCCGACGATGAGCTGCTCGAGCTGGCCGCCACCGGCAAGCTGCGCGATCCGGACGTGCTCGCCGCTCAGGTGCGCCGCCTGCTGGCCGACGAGCGCGCCGACTCACTGGTGACGGACTTCGCTTTCCAGTGGCTCAACATCGACAAACTCGACGAGATCGAGCCCGATGCACGCATGTTCCCGTACGCGAGCGGCGCCGGCGACCTGCGCACCGAGTTCCGCCGCGAGCTGGAACTGTTCATCGGCAGCATTTTCCGCGAGGATCGCAGCGTGGTCGAGCTGCTGACGGCGGACCATACCTATCTCAACGAGCGGCTCGCGTTGCATTACGGCATCCGCGATGTGAAGGGTGACGTGTTCCGTCGCGTGCAGCTCGCCGATTCCACCCGTTACGGCCTGCTGGGCAAGGGTGCCACCCTGATGCTCACGTCCTACCCGAACCGCACGGCGCCTGTGCTGCGCGGAGCATGGATCCTCGAGCGCATCACCGGCACGCCCCCGGCGCCGCCGCCGCCGAACGTCGAGTCTCTCAAGGAGAACCAGGAGGGGGAGCAGTTCAAGACCATCCGTGAGCTGATGGCGGCGCACAGCACCGACCCCAACTGTCATTCCTGTCACGGGGTGATGGACGCACTCGGCTTCGCGCTCGAGAACTTCGACGCGACCGGGCGCTGGCGCGACATCGATCGCTACGCCGGCGCCGCCATCGATTCCTCGGGCAAGCTCCCGGACGGCACCGAGCTCGCCGGTCCGGACGACCTGCGCATGGCGCTCACCGCCAATCCCGACCAATTCGTGCAGACGCTCACGGAGAAGCTCCTGGCGTACGCCCTCGGTCGCACGGTCGAGTATTACGACATGCCGACGGTGCGCGAGATCGTGCGCAAGTCTGCGGAGCACGATTACCGGTTCTCTTCGCTCATCATGAATATCGTGATGTCGGACGCGTTCCAGAAGCGGCGTATCCCCGAGGATGCCGGTCATGGCGCTGCGGGCGAGCGTCCGCTGCTCACGCAAGCCGCTCGCGGCGACCGGGTTCATTAAGGCCAACGCTGTATTGACTAAGGGTACGGAGCCATGTTCCTCACCAAGAAACATCTCTCCCGTCGAACCGTGCTGCGGGGCATGGGCGCCTCCATCGCGCTGCCGCTGCTCGATGCGATGATTCCGGCCGGCACCGCCCTGGCGAATACGGCGGCGCGACCTGCACCGCGCCTCGGCTTCATCTATTTCCCGCATGGTGCGGTGATGGACCGCTGGACACCCAAGGGCACGGGGACGGATTTCGAGCTGCCGCAGATCCTGAAGCCGCTCGAGCCGTATCGCTCGCACCTCACCGTGGTGAGCGGCCTGCGCAACAAGGGTGCGGAAAGCCCCGATCCGCACGGCATCATCGCCGGCACCTGGCTGAGCTGCGTGAGCCCGCGGGATCGCGAAGGCGATCGCGGCGTCACGGTGGACCAGCTCGCCGCGCGTCAGATCGGCCAGGACACCCCGCTGCCGTCGCTCGAGATCAGCGGCGAAAGCGGCGTGGCCACCTGTAGCGGCGTGGACGGCTGTGGATTCGGCAACAGCATCTCTTTCCGCACGCCGCGCCAAAGCCTGCCGATGGAGAACAACCCGCGCAAGGTCTTCTATCAGATCTTCGGGCAGGGCGATACGCCCGAGGAGCGCGCCGCCATCCTGCACGAGACCGGCAGCATTCTGGATTACGTGCTCGATCGCGCCGCGAGCCTCAAGAAGCGGCTCGGCCCGGCCGATCGCGCGCGCATGGACGAGTACCTCGACTCGGTGCGCGAGGTGGAGCGCCGCATCGAGAAGCTTGCCGCGAGCGGCACCAGCGACGTCGACGTGACTGCGCCGATGGGTGTTCCCGACCAGTTCGACGAGCAGCTCAACGTCATGTTCGAGATGATCGCGCTCGCCTGGCAGACCAACATGACGCGCATCGCCAGCTTCATGATGGCTCGCGAGGTGAGCATGCGCACCTACAACAACATCGGCGTGCCGGACGCATTCCATCCGTTGTCGCATCACCAGGACGACCCGGCCAAGCTCGACCGGCTGTCACGTATCCAGACCTACCACACCCAGGTGTTCTCGCGCTTCGTCAAGCGTCTGGCCGAAATGCCGGACGGCGACGGCAGCATGCTCGACCACTCGATCATCCTGTTCGGCAGCAACATGAGCAACAGCGACCTGCACAACAACGACCCGCTGCCCTCGGCGATCCTCGGGCGCGGCTACGGTCGCATCAAGGGTAACCAGCACCTGCACTACCCGCAGGATACGCCGCTCGCCAACCTGATGGTGACGCTGCTCGATCGTGCCGGCGTGACCGTCGAATCGTTCGCCGACGCCACCGGTCCGTTCGCGGAGGTCTGACCTTGAGAGCGCCCCTGGCAGCAGCGTTGCGCGCCGCGCTGGCGATGGCCGCCGGCGCCATGGCCTTGATGCCCGCCATCGTCGATGCGGGCGGCTCCGATCCGCGGGCGACGGCGTCCGCCGAGGACGTCAACGCCCGTGCCGCGGACGGCAGCACGGCGCTGCTCTGGGCGGCGCACCGCGGCGATGTCGCAGAGGTCGAACGCCTCATTCGTGCCGGCGCCGACGTGACCCTCGCCAACAACTACGGCGCCACGCCCATGATGGAAGCGGCCATCGCCGGGAACGCCCGGCTCATCGAGCTGCTGCTCGAGGCCGGCGCGGACGTGGAATCGGCCAACGCCGAGGGGCAGACGGCGCTGATGGCGGTGGCACGCACGGGCCGCGTGGACGCGGCCAAGATCCTCCTGAAGGCGGGAGCCGATGTGAATGCGCGCGAGCAATGGGGCGGGCAGACGGCGCTCATCTGGGCAGCAGCCCAGGGTCACCCCGAAATGATCGAGCTGCTGATCAAGCACGGCGCCGATCCGAATGCGCGCTCGGTGGTGCGCAACTGGCAGCGCAAGGTCACTGCCGAGGGCCGCCCGAAGGACATGAACCGCGGCGGTTTCACGCCGCTGCTGTACGCCGCGCGCGAAGGCTGCGTCGAATGCGCCCGCAAGCTCCTCGCGGGCGGCGCAGACATCGATTTGCCGGATCCGGACAACACGACGGCGCTGGTGCTGGCGCTGATGAATTTGCGCTGGGATTTCGCCAAGTTCATGATCGAGTCCGGCGCCAACGTCAACGACTGGGACTTTTGGGGCAATACGCCGCTGTACGTGGCGGTGGACATGAACACCCTGCCGCAGGGTGGACGCATCGATCTGCCCGCCGAGGACGCCACCTCGGGCATCGAGGTGATCGAGCTGCTGCTGAAGGCCGGTGCCAATCCGAACGCGCAGCTCAAGCTGCGGCCCCCCTACCGCAATGCCGTGTTCGATCGCAACACCGACCATGTGCTGGTTGCGGGCGCAACGCCCCTGTTGCGCGCAGCGGTCGCCGCCGACGTGCCGGCCATGGAGCTGCTGCTGGCGCACGGCGCGCTGGTGGACCTGCCGAACGCCGACGGCGTGACGCCGCTGATGGCGGCTGCCGGCTACGGGCGGGCCGTCGAGCCCACGCGCGGCCGCTTCAGGACCGAACGTGATGCCGTGCGGGCGGTGCGGCTGTTGCTCGACGCCGGCGCCGATCCACGCCTGGCTTCGCTCGACCGCGGCGAGACGGCCTTGCATGGCGCGGCGCTGCGCGGCTGGAACGAAGTGGTGCGCATGCTGGCGGAGGCCGGCGCCGACCTCGACGCCCAGGCAGTTGCAGGCCTCACGCCCCTCGATTTCGCGCTGGGCCGCTATCAGCCGGGGTTCCTCGAGCCGCAGCCGGCCAAGCACCCGCAGACCGAGGCCCTGCTGCGCAGCCTCGGCGCCACGCGCGAAAACCCCAACCTGCCACCCTGGAAGGGCGTTCCGACACCCACCATCCAGGCGAACGTGCCGAAATACTGATCGCACGCGGCTACTCGCGGATAAGGCGTTCCGATCTCAATGACACAAGTTTCCCGTCGTATCTTTCTCGGCTCGGCACTGGGCGGCATGGCGCTCGCCTCGTGTCCTGCCCTCGCGCTCGGCCGTCGCCCGCGCGCAGCCCTCGCCGCGACGCCGCTCGCCGAGAATCTCCTGTTGATCACCGGCGCCGGCGCGAACGTGCTTGCGGCGCGCGGCCCCGGCGGTGCGCTGTGGGTCGATGGCGGCCTCGAAGCGCACTCGGCCGAGCTCGAGCGCTTCGCACACAAGGAGCTCGGCACGCGGCGCGTGACGACGTTGTTCAATACCCATTGGCATCCCGAGCAGGTCGGCTCGAATCTGCGGCTCGGCAAGCGCGGCGCGACCATCGTCGCCCACGAGAACACCCGGCTGTGGCTCGGCCGGAAAATCAACGTCTCCTGGCGCGAGGGGGGCTTCGAGCCGCTGCCCGACAAGGCACTGCCGACGCAGACCTTTTTCTACGGGAAGGAACGGCTGCAGCACGGCGACGAGCTCATCGAGTACGGCTACATGCGCCAGGCGCATACCGACGGTGACATCTATGTGCACTTCCGCCGCGCCAACGTGATCGCCGCCGGCGGCGTGGTCACCTCCGAGGGTTGGCCCTTCATCGATTGGGAGACCGGCGGCTGGATCGGTGGCATGATCGCCGGCATCGACCGCCTGCTGGAAGCGGCCGACGAGCATACGCGCATCGTGCCGGCCCAGGGGCGGCTCCTCACCGTCGAGGAGCTCAAGGCACAGCGCGCGATGTACATGACCATCTACGAGCGGTTGGTGAAGGCGCTCACCTCGGGGCTCAGCCCGGCCGAAGCGCTCGCACAGGAGCCGGCGCGCGGGCTCAACGAGCACTGGGGCGATCCCAATCCATTCCTCGAAAACGCCTTCAAGAGCCTCTGGGGGCACTACGCGCCGGACGCGTAGGCCACACACAAGGGAATCGCACTCATGGCGCAAGTACGAACCGTCAATCCCTGGACCTGGCAGGACGCGTTTGGGTTTTCGCAAGCGGTCGAGGTGACCGGCGCGAACCGCGTGCTCTTCTGTTCGGGACAGACCTCGGTGGACGCCGAGGGCAACCCGCTCCACCCGGGCGACATGACGGCGCAGCTTGGACAGGCGCTGGACAATCTGGAAACCGTGCTGGCCCAGGCCGGCCTGGCGCTGCGCAACGTGGTGCGGCTGAACTACTACACCACCGACGTGGCCACCTTGCGCGCGTCCCTGGCGGCATTGGCCGAGCGCTTCGAGCGCGCCGATTGTTGCCCGCCCGGGACGCTGCTGGGCGTGTCGGCTCTGTTCCACCCCGACCTCATGGTGGAGATCGAGGCCACCGCCGTCGCCTGACCGGCGGGCGGTTCGGCGTTCAGGACGCCGGTTGCGCCAGGGCGGCCTCGATGGCCTTGATCAGCTCCGGGCTGTCGGGCTCGACCTTGCTCGGGAAATGCGCGATGGCCTTGCCGTCGCGGCCCACCAGGTACTTGTTGAAGTTCCAGCCCGGCTCCTCTCCGGTGCTGGCAATGAGCTTTTTGAACAGCTCGTTGGCCTCGGGGCCTTTCACCGACGAGCGGCTGAAGAGCGGAAAGCTCACGCCGAAATTGAGCTTGCAGAACTCGGCGATCTCGGCCTCATCCTCGAACTCCTGGCCGGCGAAATCCCCCGAGGGGAAGCCGAGCACCACCAGGCCCCGCTCCCGGTAGGTACGGTAGAGCTTCTCGAGCCCTTCGTACTGCGGCGTGAAACCGCAGTGGCTCGCGACGTTCGCGACCAGCAGCACCTTGCCGCCGTAGGTCTCGCAAATGTTCTCGCTCGGGCCGAGCAGGCGTCGCTGGCTGGCATCGATGTCGCTCGAGGCGCAATCGATGGCCGAGGCACGGGAGGTATACAGGGACGTGCTCACCACGGCGAGGAGGGCGACCGCGATCCTGACGCTGGTGCTGCGCATGCGGAGTCTCCACGTAGGACGAAGGATGCACGCATTGTAGGCCCATCCGGGCGCTGCCGGTACCGCCACGAGTCAGGAAACGAGTTCAGGGCACGCCGCGGCCGCCGGCGCTCGCCAACCTGAGCCGGTTGTGGACGTCGCGCACCCCGAGAATGCCGGCTGCCAGGTCCTCGGCACGACGCTTGTCGCGCCGCGACGTAACGCTGCCTCTGAGCGTCACTTCCGCTTCCTCGACCGCCACCTCGATGTCGGAGGCATCGAGTCGAGGGTCGTCCATGAGTCGCTCGCAGACTTCCTCATAAAGACGTTCGTCGGAACGTTGCCAGTTGCCCGGTCCGCGACCGGCAAACCTCGGCCGGGCGGCACCCCGCGGTGCGTCCGGGGGATAGCGCCGGCCCGCGTAGCCGCCGAAGCCGCTCACGTAGCTGCCATGACCCAGTGCGCCGCCCGCGCCGCGGGGTGCGCCGGGCACACCTTGCACCTCGGCCAGGCGCGGGCGCTGGCCGAGCCCCGGGTCGAACTCGGTGAGCTCGTCGCCGAAGGGCTCATCGCCTCGTGTGTAGGCGCTGCGCAATGCACGCCGACGTTGCATACCCGTGCGCCACGGTTCGACGCGACCGCCATGGCGTGTGCCGCTGCCCGACGCTTGCGGCGGATTCGCCGGCCCTTCATCGCGCGGTGGGCCCTGCGGCGCGTCCCAGGGTCTCGGCCGGGTTCGCAGGCGCGTCCAATCGGGCTCGTCGGCGTCGGTGAGCCAGGGGCCGAGCCGTCGGTACCCGCGATAATCTTTGCCCGGGCGTGGGCGCGGCACGCGTCGCGAAGCCATGACCGCCTCCATCGGTGAATCGTCTGAGCAATCCATGCCAGTCCCTGCCGGTTCCTGGGGCTCGCGGTAAGCGGCGCGCCGCGCACATGTCGCCCACCATGGGGCTCAACGATACCGGCTCAGTATCTTCGCCAGCCCCTTCGCACCGGGCGTCAGCCGTTCATATGGAATGCGGTTGATGGGCATGTCCGAGGTATTGTTCACCTCGTGGAACTCCGGACTCTTCTGGTCGATGTAGATGAGTCCGGTCACGTGCTCGCCCTGGCGCAATTTCTCGCGCAGGTAGTTCAGCGCCCGTCCGCGGTGCGTCGGATCATAGGAAGCGTCCAGCTTGCGCAGCACGATGCGACCGCCGTCATGCAGGCGCACCTCGGTGGCTTCACCCGCCGCATAGTCCACGGTGATCTCGCGTGCCGCCGCCACGTAGTCGGCGTGCACCACTTCCTCGTAGTTCTCGCGCACGTAGCGCCAGCTCTTGGTGGAGCCTTCGTGATCGTTGAACGTGACGCACGGCGAGAGCACGTCGATGAGTGCGAAGCCGCGATGCTGCAGACCGGCCTGAATGAGCGGCACCAGCTGCTGCTTGTCGCCTGAAAAGCTGCGTGCGACGAAGGTACAGCCGAGCGTCAGCGCCGTGAGCACCGGGTCGACCGGCGGCTGTAGGTTGACTTCGCCGCGCTTGGCCTGCGAGCCGATGTCCGCGGAGGCCGAAAACTGGCCCTTGGTGAGTCCGTACACGCCGTTGTTTTCGATGATGTACAGCATGTCGATGTTGCGGCGGATCGCGTGCGCGAACTGCCCGAAGCCGATCGACAACGTGTCGCCGTCGCCCGAGACCCCGATGTAATACAGATCGCGATTGGCGGCGATGGCGCCGGTGGCGATCGAAGGCATGCGCCCATGCACGGCATTGAAGCCGTGTCCGCCGCCCACGAAATACGCGGTGGTCTTGGAAGAACAGCCGATCCCGGAGAGCTTGGCGACCTGCTCGGGACGGATGGCGAGCCCCCAGACGGCCTCGACGATCGCGGCGGTCACCGAGTCGTGGCCGCAGCCGGCGCACAGCGTGGACATGCTGCCTTCATAGTCACGCCGCGTGAGGCCCAGCGCATTCTTCGGCAGTCCCGGATGGTCGATTCTCGGCTTGGCGATGAAGCTCACGGCATGCCCCCGTCACAGCACCGCCGAGCGGACGGGGGCGAGCGTGTCGAGCTCGGCCAGCACGCCGTCCACGATCGAGCTGGAAGAGATGGGCAGACCGCTGTAGTGGAGGATGGAGCGCAGCTTGCGCTTGTCCACGGCGGTCTCGAGGATGAGCAGGCTGCGCAGTTGCGCGTCGCGGTTCTGTTCGACGACGAAGATCCGCGCATGCGTGGCGAGGAACTCCTCCACCTCGGGGCCGAAGGGGAAGGCGCGCACGCGCATGTAGTCGAGGTGGATGCCGCGGCGCGCGAGCACGTCGAGCGCCTCGCACACCGCGCCGTCGCAGCTGCCGAGCGACACGATGGCTGCGTCCCGTCCGTCGCAGCCCCGGAAGACGGCTTGCGGGACCAGCGTCTTGGCCGTCTCGAACTTGCGCTTGAGCCGGTCCACCACCTGCTGGTACTCGGCGGCATCCTCGGTGTAGGCGCCGAATTGCGTATGGCCCGAGCCGCGTGTGAAGTAGGCGCCCTTCGGATGTATGCCCGGCAGGGTGCGGTAGGGAATGCCGTCGCCATCGAGATCCACGTAACGATGGAACTTGTCGAGGCTCTCGATCTCCTCGAGCGTCAGCATCTTGCCGCGATCGGGTCGATAGGACTCGTCCCATTCGAGCATGGGACACATCCAGTCGTTCATGCCGATGTCGAGATCCGACATGACGAACACCGGCGTCTGCAGGCGCTCGGCGAGATCGAAGGCGGCGACCGCCATGTAGAAGCACTCCTGCGGATCGGCAGGAAACAGCAGCACGTGGCGGGTGTCGCCATGCGAGGCGTAGGCTGCCAGCAGCAGGTCGCATTGCTGCGTGCGGGTCGGCATGCCGGTCGACGGACCGACCCGCTGGATGTCGAAGATCACCGCCGGCACTTCGGCGTAATACGCCAGTCCGATGAACTCGTTCATCAGCGAGATGCCCGGCCCGCTGGTCGGCGTGAACGCACGGGCGCCGTTCCAGGACGCGCCGATCACGGCGCCGATGGCCGCCAGCTCGTCCTCCGCCTGCACGACGACGAAGTCACGCCGGCCGGTCTCGGGATCGACGCGCCACTGCTCGCACAGGCTGCGGAACGCATCCATCAAGGAAGTCGAGGGCGTGATCGGATACCAGGCGCCCACGGTGGCGCCGGCATACAGACAGCCGAGCGCCGCGGCGGTATTGCCGTCGATCATGATATGGCCGGCCGTGCGGCTCAGCTCGCCCGGCAGAGGCGCCACCTTGAGCGGCAGCGGACAGGGCAGGTGTGCCCGCGCGTAGGCGTGCCCCATCTCGAGCGCGCGCACGTTGGCATCGAGCAGCGCTTTCTTGCTCGCGTAGGTCTCCCCGAGAAGGGTGCGCATGATGTCGAGATCGATGTCCAGCAATGCGGCGAGCACGCCCGCGCACATGATGTTCTTCAGAAGGATGCGCGCCCGCACGCCCTCGAAGGTTTCGTTGCACAGGCGCGCGAGCGGCACGCCGAACAGCGCGACATCCTCGCGCTTGAGCAGCGCCGGGCGTGGCCAAGTGGAGTCGTAGAGGAGATATCCACCGGGACTCACTTCCTTGAGGTCCCGGGCGTAGGTCTCGGCATTCATCGCCACCATGATGTCCACGTGCCCGGAGCGTGCCGCGTAGCCGGCACGGGTCACACGGATCTCGTACCAGGTGGGCAGCCCCTGGATGTTCGACGGGAAGTAGTTCTTGCCGACCACCGGCACGCCCATGCGGAAAATCGACTTCAACACGAGGGCGTTGGCGCTCGCCGAGCCGGTGCCGTTCACGTTCGCCAGCTTCAGTACGAAGTCGTTCACGCGCGTTTGCGCGTCTGGAGCGTGGAGCATGGAGGAATCCCGTCGCCCGCGTAGGCAATCCCGATCGTCGATTTCTGCATGTCCCAGGCGGCGGTCGGACAGCGCTCCGCGCACAGTCCGCAGTGCACGCACAGGTTCTCGTCTTTGACCATGACGCGGCCGGTGTGTTTCAGCGGCGCCGACACGAACAGCGGCTGAGTCGGCTCGAGCGCCGGCGCCTTGAGGCGCGTTCGCACCTCGCTCTCGGAGCCGTTGGCAACCATCGTCAGGCAGTCCACCGGGCAAATATCGACACAGGCGTCGCATTCGATGCACAGTCGTGCGTCGAACACGGTCTGCACGTCGCAGTTCAGGCAGCGCGCCGCTTCCGCTGCCGCCTGCTCTGCGGTGAAGCCCAGCTCTACCTCGATGTCGAGCTTCTTGAAGCGCTCCTTGAGTCCGACATGCGGCATCAGGCGTCGCTCGAACGGGGCGTAATCGTTTTTGTACGCCCACTCGTGCAGGCCCATCTTGCGGCTCTCGAGCTTGAGCGTGGGCTGCGGTCGCTCCTCGACCGGCAGGCCATGACAATACCGGTGGATGGAGATGGCCGCCTGGTGCCCGTGCTCGACGGCCCAGATGATGTTCTTCGGCCCGAACGCGGCGTCGCCGCCGAAGAACACGCCCGGGCGCGTCGATTGGAACGTGTCGGGATCGACCTTGGGCCTGTGCCACGCATCGAACTCCAGCCCCAGGTCGTCCTCGATCCACGGAAAGGCATTCTCCTGCCCGATGGCCAGGATCACGTCCTCGCAGGGAAAGAAGGCCTCTCCCACCGCGCGCTGCGCGCGGATCCGGCCGCTGTCGTCGAGCTCGTACTCCATGCGCTCGAAAATCATGCCCGCGAGCCTGCCGTCGCGCACCACGAAACGCTGCGGGGCATGGTTCACGACGATCTCCACGTTCTCCTCTTCCGCGTCCTCGAGCTCCCAGTCCGACGCCTTGAAGAAGCCGCGCGGCTTGCGCGCCATGACCTTGACCTCGGCGGCGCCGAGCCGCAGTGCGGTGCGGCAACAATCCATCGCGGTGTTGCCCACGCCGATGATGAGCACGCGCCGACCGACGGAGTGCGTGTGCCCGAAGGCGACCGCTTCCAGCCAATCGATGCCGATGTGGATGTGCCCGACGGCCGCCGGCGCATGACGGTCCGGCAAGTCGAGATCCTTGCCCTTCGGCGCGCCGCTGCCGACGAACACAGCGTGGTACTCGCCGCTGTCGAGCAGGGCGCGCAGGCTGGAGATGGGCGTGTTCAGACGCAGGTCGACGCCCATGTCCAGGATGTAGCCGATTTCCTCATCCAGTACCCTGGCCGGCAGGCGAAAGCCTGGAATATTGGTGCGCATCAGGCCGCCGGGTGCGCCCCATTTCTCGAACACCGTCACTTCATAGCCCAGTGGCATCAAATCGTTGGCGACGGTGAGCGACGCGGGACCCGCGCCGATACAGGCGATGCGCTTGCCGTTCTTCACCGCCGGCGCGCGTGGCAGGCGTTCACGGATATCGGATTGGTGCTCGTCGCGACGATCGGCGGCGACGCGCTTCAGGCGGCAGATGGCCACAGGCTTCGCTTCGACGCGCCCGCGGCGACAGGCGGGCTCGCAGGGCCGGTCGCAGACGCGGCCGAGAATGCCGGGGAAGACGTTGGAGGCGCGGTTGACCAGGTAGGCGTCGGCAAACCGTCCCTGGGCGATCAGCCGGATGTACTCGGGGACATCGGTGTGCGCGGGACATGCCCACTGGCAGTCGACGACTCGATGGAACCAGCTCGGATCCCCGGTGTCAGTTGCTTGCACGCGACGCAGTCGGCGCTCCCGCCGGCCTCCGCATCCAGCCTCGAGAAGACTAGCCTATACCTCCGCCGACCGTTGCGCCACAGACGGTGGATGGCCCCCCGTCGGTGAATGTCTACTCAACCAGGGCAGCCGCTTCGCGTCATACTTTGCGCAAGATATGCACAGCCCACCGTGCCCGAACCGCTTGCAACACCTATTGAAATCCTCGGGAAGCTGGCGCCTGCTGGCAGTCGTGGCAGTCGGCATCGTGGCGGCCACGGCGGCCTGGCGCTTTACGCCGCTCGCCGCCTGGGCCTCGCCGGAGCACGTCGCGTCATGGCTCGATCGCTTCGAGGCCGCGGCCTGGGCGCCGCTCGTGACCATCGCGGCGTTCGTCGTCGGCGGCCTGGTGCTCTTCCCCTTGCTGCCGCCCATCGCCGCGA
>QGUO01000378.1 GCA_003242495.1 Pseudomonadota bacterium
CGGACCGGAGGATTTCGGTGCCGTCGCCGTTGCGGGGCAGTCGGGTCCCCAGGACGAGCCCGCCGGCCGGGCGTGTCACGCGCGTCCCGGCGGGGAAGTACCGCGCGATGGCCTCGATGAAATGTTGTGAGTTGGCACACAACGTGGTGCGTACGCGCCGCAGGTAGCGGTCGTATCCGCCGCTCGCGAAGTAGCGCGCCAGGACGTGCTGCTGCAACGTGGGACTTGCCACGGAGGCGTGGAACTTGGCACGCGCGATGTCGCCATGGAAGGTCGGGCTGACCGCCCAACCGATGCGATAGCCAAGCGCGAGGGTCTTGCTCACGGATCCGCAGCTCACCACCAGGCCTGCCTCGTCGAACGCGCGCATGGATGCCGGGCGTGCGCTCCCATGATGCAGATCGCCGTAAATGTCATCCTCGATGATCGGCGTGTCGACCGCAGTCAGGATCTCGACGATTTCGCGCTTCGCATCGTCGGGCGTGAGCGTACCGGCCGGGTTGTTGAAGTTGGGCATCAACACCGCGGCTGCGAGCCGGGTGCTGCGTGCGGCGGCGCGCACGGCCTCGACATCGATGCCGTGGCCGGCGTGGTTGGGAGCCTCGACCACTTTCAGGCGCAGGTGTTCGACCGCCGGCAGCAGGCCATAGTAAGTCGGGGACTCGACCAGAATGGTGTCGCCCGGGCTGCACAGGGTCGACAGCGTCAACGTGATCGCCTCCATGGCGCCATTGGTGATGACCACGTGCTCGGGATCGGTCGGTGCGCCGGCCAGGGCCATGCGCCGGGCGATCTGGCGGCGCAGCTCGGGGTCGCCAGGCGGCAGCAGCAATTCGCCCGCATGGAGCGGACGTTCGCGCAGCACTTCGCGCATCAGGTTGTTCAGCCGGGTGTTCGGGGACCACTCCGGCGTGGTGAACGCGCCGCTCAACTGCACGATATCCGGTCGGCCGAGCGCCTCGCGGCACATGTCGAGCACTTCGGCGGCCACCGAGCGCGGCCGACGCGAGCGGGTGATTTTCGGGCGTGGCTCCGGCAGGTGCTGCGGGCCGGGTGCGCGCACGAAAAAGCCCGATTGCGGCCGCGCCTCGATCAGGCCCATGTTCTCCAGATGAAGGTAGGCCTGCACGACCGTCGAGACGCTGACCTTCGCGGTCTTGCTCATGCTGCGCACGGACGGTATGCGATCGTTGACGCGCAGCGCGCCGGTCGCGATCTGCGCTTCGACCAGGCGTGCGACCCGTTCGTACAGCAGCGACGGAGGGGAGGACATGATCTTCGAGCTCGCTCGCGGGGCCGGCACCATCAGCCGGCGGAGCCAAACTGTACTGGTGTCCAGCCAGTCTACCTGAATCTGTACTGCCTGCCAGCGAGGAGCGCAGAGTATTGGCATGAGCGCTTCCTCCCTTGCACATTCCCGACGGGCGGACTTGCCGGGCATCCTTGCGGCGTTCGCCGGCATTTACCTGATCTGGGGCACGACCTACCTGGCGATCGCCATCTCCATCCAAACGGTGCCTCCTTTCATCGGCGGCTCGGCGCGGTTCCTGCTTGCGGGCCTACTGATGTGGGCGTGGCTCCGGTTGCGCAGCCCGCGACCGTTTGCCGGCTTGAACTGGCCGATGGCGGCGCTGTGCGGCGTGCTTCTGTCGGGCATCGGCAACGGCTTCGTGATCTGGGCACAGCAAGGCATTCCGTCCGGCGTCGCGGCGCTCATCGTGGCGGCCATGCCGGTGCTGGTCCTGGTCCTCGATTGGGCGTTCTTCTCCAGGCAAGCGCCGCGTGGGCAGGCCGTGATCGGCGTCGCCATCGCGATCGCCGGCGTGACGTTGATCGTGTTGCATACGCGCTCGTTGTCGGGCAGCGCGCAACCCATGCACCTACTGGCGATGTTGGCGGCCGTCACGGGCTGGAGCCTGGGTACCTTGCAACAGAAGAAGGCAGCCACGGCGCAGACCGTGCTGAGCTTCACCTGCGCGCAGATGATCGCCGGAGGATTGTTCCAGTTCGTGCTGTCGTTCCTCGATCGCGAGTGGGATCACTTCGATCCCGGCGCCGTGTCGCTCGCCTCCTTGCTGGCGCTGGTGTACCTCGTGGTGTTCGGCAGCATGGTCGCGCTCAACTGCTACCTGTGGCTGCTTACGCGCGTGTCCGCTCAGAAGGTGACCACCTACGCGCTGGTCAATCCGGTCGTGGCGCTCATTCTCGGCGCACTGATCCTGAACGAGCGTGTAAGCGGGCTCGCAGTGCTGGCGGCCGTGCTCGTGCTGGCCGGCGTGACGCTGGTGCTGTTCCAGGATGTCGGCCCGGCGCTGCGCGCGCGTCTGATGCGGTTGAGATCGGGCCCGCCCGGCGCGGCAAAGGCCTGCAAGGTCAACGCCGAGTAGGCTGCAGCCGCCGGCAGGTCTGCGGACCGGCTGTGCCACGTCGGCGGAGATGTGCGGCGGGTCAGGACCGTGCGTGGCCAGGGAACTGCGCCCTTCCCCGTGGACTTCTGTTTCTCGAGGAGACGAGAAACGGCCATGGCCAACCCCGACAAGCTGGACTTGAATGCGGTCGAAGCGCGCCTGCGTGATCGGGCGGCCGAACTGCGGCAGGAGATTCGCGAGGCGCTGGAGCGGTCGTCGGACGAATCTCACGTGCGCATCGCCGAGCAGGCTCGTGATCGCGAAGACGACTCGTTCGCGAATCTGGTGGTCGACGTAACCTATGCGGAGGTGGAGCGCGACGCCGACGAGCTGCGACGCATCGACGGCGCGCTGCGCCGCATTGCCGAGGGAACATATGGCCTGTGCGAGATGTGCGGCGGGGAGATCGCCCCGGAGCGCCTGGAGGCGGAGCCCACGGCGACCCGTTGTATCCGCTGCCAGGAGCTTTACGAGAAGACTCACGCCAGCACCGAGGCGCCGCGGCTCTGAGCCCGGCGCCCAGGCGCCCGTTCGGTGCCCGCGTACCCCGTCCGGCGGCGAGCGCCGATCGAGTTTCGAGCCGATGCGCGGCCGAACCGCCTGCAAGGCCGGTGCCTGGCGGGGGCGTGGGGCTGCCAGACGTGAGGCGCCGTGACTCCTGGTCATTCACCCGCGACGTTGCCGGCCGTGACTGGCCGGATTGCGGGCGGGCGGGCCGGGTGCATCGGGGTACCCTTGAAGCCGGCCACGGAGGGTGCATAATTGCCTTCGGCTGCGGGTTCCCGGTCCGTTGCGGCGGCCCGGTCGTCCGGCAGCCATCTGCAGCGGCCCGGTCGGCCAACGCCGATGTCGGTGCAGATGTCTTCGGCAATGACGCTGCGCGGGCGTCGTATAATGGTTATTACCCCAGCTTCCCAAGCTGGAGATGACGGTTCGATTCCGTTCGCCCGCTCCACTCCCTGGCATGCTCAGAGTCAAGAAGGGCCGACAGGTCACCGGCCGCCCGCTGGCGGGATGACCTGCCTGGTCAAGCGGCGCTCGATACGCATCAAGCGCACGGTCTGGAAGTTTTCATCGAAGCTGTCCGGCTGCTGATTTTGCAGCAGGGGATGCAAGCTAAGGATGTGCAGATGACAGCCGGCCCTGTAAGGCGGCGGCTCAAGATCGCGAATCCCCGAACGCCGGCACGGCAGTGATGCAGGTCGAGCGATGTCCCTGTACGGTCTGTTGGCCTTCTGTACGGTGTACCTGTTGGCGGCGGCCACGCCCGGGCCAGGCGTGGCCGCCGTGCTCGCGCGCTCGTTGGCCCACGGCATGCGCGGAGCGCCCGCGTTCGTCGCCGGCTTCCTGGTCGGAGACCTGATCTGGTTCGGCGTGGCGGCGACCGGGCTCACGGCCTTGGCGCAGACGGCGCAAACCGTCTTTCTCGTCGTCAAGTACGCGGGCGTCGTCTACCTGCTGTATCTGGCCTGGCGGCTGTGGACGGCGCCGGCCCGGCCGCTCGAAGCGCCCGAAGCCGCCCACGGTGAGCGGCCGCTGCGCCTGTTCCTGGGGAGCCTTGCGCTGACGCTGGGCAATCCCAAGGCCATCATGTTCTTCGTCGCGCTGCTGCCGACCCTGGTCCATATGGAGA
>QGUO01000379.1 GCA_003242495.1 Pseudomonadota bacterium
TCGCCGCCTGGGCCTCGCCGGAGCACGTCGCGTCATGGCTCGATCGCTTCGAGGCCGCGGCCTGGGCGCCGCTCGTGACCATCGCGGCGTTCGTCGTCGGCGGCCTGGTGCTCTTCCCCTTGCTGCTGCTCATCGCAGCGACCGCCATGGTGTTCGATCCGCCCGCCGCGCTCGGTTGTTCGCTGGTGGGTGCGCTTGCGAATGCGAGCGTCACGTATGCGGTCGGTGCGAAGCTGTTGCGCGGCACGGTGCACCGCGCCTTGGGTGATCGTATGACGCGGGTGAGCGCGCTGCTGGCGCGCGGCGGGATCGTCGCCGTCACCGTGGCCCGCACGCTGCCGCTCGCGCCGTTCAGTGTCCTCAACGTCGCCGCCGGCTCGATCGGGGTGCGCTTTCGCGACTACCTGATCGGCACGGCCCTGGGGGTGGCGCCGGGCATTCTTGCGGTGACGGCCTTCGGCCGCCAATTACGCAACCTGCTCAGCGAGCCGACGCCGGCCGGGGTCGCGCTGCTGGTCGCGGTCGCGCTCTGTCTGTGGGGCTCGTCGCTGCTCCTGCAACGCCTGGTGCGTCGCCACGCCGCGTCCGACGCGAGGCCGCGTATCGGGGGGCGATGACCGTTCCCATCAGGCTGGCGCCGCGAACTCGGGCGTGATCACCGGGTCCAGAATGCGCCGGCGCGCATCGAGCGACAGCGACTCCCAGCGCACCTCGTCGGCCACCTGCCGACGCAGCTCGGCATCGGTGACGCGGCGGACCGCGCCGTTCTCTGCCGGGCGCCTGCGGCTCAATCGTGCGGTTTCGCCGCTGGCCAGCAGATCGATCACCGCGGCGAGCACCACGTCGTCGTTGGTGAGCTCGCCATGTCCCCCGTGCGCGTACCACGTGGGTGCGCCGGGCCATTCGGCGCAGTGCACGGGCACGGTGCCGTCGCCGCGCAGGGTGCTTGCATACTCGAACTGTCCATCCCGCAGCGTCACGCTGGTGACGGTTTCCTGTCCGGTGCCCACGATCACCCGGCAACGCTCGTCGGCTGCCGCCAGCCGGGCGCGGGTGTGTTTCGCGCGGGCGAGCAAGCGTTCGTCCGGCACGAGTCCGTCGCGTGGCCAGGCGGCGAGGTCGAACAGATCATGTCCGGGGCTTGCCTGCGCAGACGGCAGCAGCTGGTACAGCCCCGGCAGCGTGCGAAACACCCGCTGGGCGAGCTCTTCCGCGCTGTGCCTGGGGTCGAGCGCCGCCAGCTTGCGCACGGTCGGGTAGACGGCGCGCAAGGCCTGCACGGGTGCGAAGGAGCCTTCGTTGGGTGCGGCGATCTGGATCAGTCGGCCGATGCGCCGGTCGCGATCCAGCGCCAGGGCCGCGCGCGCGACCAGGCCGCCCATGCTGTGGCAGACCAGCATGATTTGCTTCTCGCCCGCACGCTCGATGTCCGCGAGCAGGTCGGCTCCGAGCTCCAGGAGGTCGCGCCGCCAATCGAAGGCATGGAACTCGGCATGGAAGCCGGCCACCTCGAGCGTCAGCTTCATCTTCAGGTAGCCGGGCAGCATGACCCCGACGGCGCTCAGCGGGCGCGCGGGCTCGCCGTCAGAGAGGGCGAGCTGGGCCAGCTTTCCCTCTGCGACGGCCGGCGGATGCAGCCAGAGCAGATCGAGCATGGAGTCGCGGATGGTGCCCAGCTTCGAGCCCATGATGCCGGGCAGGATCCAGACGGTCGGCTCGTGTCTCGGGCGACGCGTGGCGGCGAGGCGCGCGAGCAGGCTGAGTTCCCGGTACTCGGCCTCGCCGAAGTAGGCGCTCAGCAGCGCGGCGTGCGCGCCGCTGCGCAGCAGGGCGATGACATGATCGTCGTGCAGCGATCCGGGGCTCGGCGGATGAGGCATCTCCTCCGGGCGAATCCGCGGCATGCACCCGTCATCCGTTCAGTGGTGCGCGTGTCCGCCGCCCGGCGCGACGACCTGGACCTCGACCCGCACTTCACCCGCATGCTGGAAATGCAGGGTCAGGGGGAACTGTGCGTGCATGCGCAAGGGCTCCTCGAGCTCCATGAGCATCAAATGCATGCCGCCGGGCTCGAGTTTCAACGGCTCGTCCGGTGTCACCTGCGCCGATTCGATCGGGCGCATGCGCATGACGCCGTCGACTTCGCTGGTGGTGTGGATCTCCACCCTGGCGGCGACCGGCGTGCTCGCGCCGAGCAGCCTGTCGGGCTGCACCGCGGTGACTTCGAGGTACACGGCCGCCACCTTGCTGCCGGGCGGGGTCGCCGGCGAGCGGGCATGATGAATCTCCACACCCGGCGCAGCCGCGAACGCGGCACCGCAGAGCGCGCTCGACAGCACGAGCCAGGACGACAACGACACGAGTATTCGACGCAGCATGCACGAAAGGATACCGCAAATCTCGCGGTGCTCGTCCCCCGCGCTAGCGCTTGGGCACGCCGGCGCGCACGATGTCGCACACCGCGTCGATCGCGGCGACGCGCGCGCTGCCCCGGCGCCACACCGCACCGATGGTGCGTGAGGGCACGGGACGTGAAAACGGCCGGACGACGATGGCCTGCCCCGAGCCGAAGGGGCCGCTGGTGGCAAGCTCCGGAAGCAGGGTGACTCCCAGGCCCGCGGCCACCATCTGACGCAGGGTCTCGAGGCTCGTGGCGCGGTAATCCTCGCTCTCTTTCGCATCGACGCGGCTGCATACCTCCAGGGCCTGATCGCGCAGGCAATGCCCGTCCTCGAGCAACAGCAGCGTCTCCCCCGACAGGTCGTCGAGCTTCACGTGCGCCTTCTTCGTGAGGGCGTGACCGGGTGGCAGCGCGAGGGTGAAGTCCTCCTCGTACAGTTCGCGGCATTCCAGGCCCTCGAGCGGCACGGGCAGCGCGAGTATGCCGAGGTCGAGGTCGCCGCCGCGCAGCTTCTCGAGCAGCTGCTCCGTCTGGTGCTCGTAGAGCATCAGCTTCAGTCGCGGCAGCTGCTTGCGCAGCTTGCGGGTCACCAGCGGCAACAGGTATGGGCCGACGGTCGGAATCAGCGCCAGTTTCAGCTTGCCGGCGAGCGGATCGTGCTCGTTGCGTGCGATCGCCACGATCTCGTCGCTGTCCTCGAGAATGCGCCGCGCGATCGCCACGATCTTTGCACCAGTCTCGGTGAGCGCCACCCGGCGCGGCTGGCGCTCGATGAGCTGGACCCCGAGATATTCCTCGAGCTTCTTGATCTGCGCCGAGAGCGTCGGCTGGCTCACGTAGCAGCGTTCGGCCGCTTTGCCGAAATGGCGCGTATCGGCCAGGGCCACTAGATAACGCAAATCGCGCAAGTTCATGGCCGATAGTCTGTACCTATCGACCTCTTAAAATCAATCGATTGGCCCGGAGGCACTTTCCCCCTGCATCATGCGTTTGCCAACGGTCGTCCCATGGGGCGGCCTGTCATGAGAACAGCCGGGCAGGCGCACTGCCCGCAAGCGATTTCATCCCCTTCGAGGAGGTCATACACGATGTTGAGCGTGGGTCAAAAGTTTCCCGATTTCTCCCTTACGGGCGTGGTGTCCAACGACATGGCCAACGCCTTCCAGACGTTCCACCAGGACAGCTTCAAGGACAAGTGGAAGGTGATCTTTTTCTGGCCGAAGGACTTCACGTTCGTCTGCCCGACCGAGATTGCCGGTTTCGGCAAGCTCTATCGCGAGTTCACCGACCGTGATGCGGTGGTTCTCGGCGTGAGCACCGACTCCGAGTACGTGCACCTGGCCTGGCGCCAGGCGAAAGAGGAGCTGCGCGACCTGCCGTTCCCGATGCTGTCGGACATCAAGCGCGAGCTGAGCCAGGCATTGGGCATCCTCGACCCGGAAGCCGGCGTGGCGCAGCGCGCGACGTTCGTGGTCGATCCGGAGGGCGTGATTCGCTTCGTGTATGTGACCGACCTGAACGTCGGCCGCAGCCCCGAGGAAGTGCTGCGCGTGCTCGATGCGCTGCAGACCGACGAGCTGTGCCCGTGCAACTGGCAGAAGGGTGAGGCGACCCTGCGGGTCGCC
>QGUO01000380.1 GCA_003242495.1 Pseudomonadota bacterium
CGGGCAGCGCGAAGCCGTGCTCGCCGCCATCACCTCGCCGGACATCGACATCGATGCCCGGGAGCCCGACGGCTCCACCGCGCTGCATTGGGCGACGTACAAGGTCGATCATGAGCTGGTGCGCGCCCTGCTGCAGGCGGGCGCCCAGGCCGACGTCACCAATCTCTACGGTTCGTCTCCACTGACCGAGGCCGTCAAGCTCGCCGATCTCGAGCTGGTCCGCATGCTGCTCGAGGCCGGCGCCGATGCCGACTCGCCCAACCAGGACAACCAGACGGCCCTCATGCTGGCCGCCTACGTCGGCTCACTGGAGATCGCACGGCTGCTGATCGACCATGGCGCGGACGTCGACGCGGTGGAAAGCTTCCGCGGCCAGAACGCCTTGATGTGGGCGGCGGCGCGGAATCATCCCGATGTCGTCGAGCTGCTGCTGGCCCATGGCGCCGATGTGCATCGGCGTGCGAAGCATGACGATTGGCCGCGCCAGATGACCTCGGAACCGCGCGCCCAGTTCAGGCAGACCGGCGGGCTGACCGCTTTGCTCTACGCGACCCGTTCGGGCTGCTACCGCTGCGCCGTCGCCCTGGTCGATGCCGGCGCGGACGTGAACCAGCCCAACCCCGACGGCGTCACCCCGCTGATCAATGCGCTCGACAACAAGCGCTTCGACATTGCGATGTTCCTGCTCGACCGGGGCGCCAATGCGCATGCGTGGGACATGAGCGGCCGCACGCCCCTGTATGTCGCGGTCGACATGAACTCCTTCGTACCGCGCGGCTTCGGCGCCTTTGGCGGCCCGCCGGCACCGCCCCAACCGGGCAGCGTGCAGGCGATGGACGTCGTCCACCGGCTGCTCGAGATGGGCGTGGACCCGAATCATGAGCTCACGCGCATGCGGCCGAACGGCTACGGGCGGGGGCGCTTCGCCGATTACATGATGCGTGGCGGCACCGGCCCCTTGATGGTGGCCACGCTGAGCTACGACACCGTTGCGATCGAGGCCTTGCTGGCGCACGGCGCCGAGGTGGATCTGCCCAATGTGTTCCGGATCACGCCGCTCATGGCGGCCGCGGGGATGACCGGCACCGGCCGGCCCAACGGCCCGCGGCCGCCCGACGTCCAGACGCGGGCCATCGAGACCATCGACCTGTTGCTGGACGCCGGCGCAAACATCAACGCCCGCGTCACCGGCAGCCACACTCGCACGGCCAAGCTCGTTGCGTACATACCGGGCCGCGACAATGAGGGCAAGACGGCGTTGTTCGCCGCGGCCGAGGCCGGTTGGGACAGGGTGGTCAAGCACCTGATCGACCGTGGCGCCGACCCCACGATCCGCGACGCATCGGGCAAGACCGCCCTGGACTACGCCCGCTCACCCGCGCCGGCAGGTCCCGGCGCGGCCCGTGAGGACGCGCAGGCGAAGGCCCGCCGGGCGGCGACCGTGGCGCTGCTCGAAGCACTGATCGAGCCGAATGCCGCGACCGGCGCGCAGCCGGCGACGGCGAGCAGCGGGGACGGCGCCAGCTAGCGTGCAACGCCTCATGCACCGGGCGTCGTTGCGCGCCGCAGCGCCCGGCCTGCCGATTTGCGCCCCGTAGCGGGGCCGCTCGGGCGCGCCGCAATCCTCAATGACCCGCGTGCAGCTGGGCATGCTGGGCCGCCAGGTTCAGATGCCCGCCCAGCGGAAACAGGCCATGGTCGTCGACCGCCGGGATCTCGGAAATCCGCTGCAGGACCTGGGCCACTCGCGCCGGCGTACCCAGGTCGCTCCATCCACAGGGCGGCACGGGGACGACGCGCAGCACCGACTCGCTGCCCTGTGCCACGTGCCGCGAGAAATCCATGTCCGGCAAGGACCGATAAATCCGCGTCGCCGCCACGGGCCTGGTCGGGTTCCCGGCATCGTGCGCGACCGCGGCACGCATGGCTGCGACCACCTCCGGGAACCGCGCCGCGAACACTTCGAGCAAGGCCTGCGCCCGCGCGGCCACGACGAACACGTTCCATAGCGCGCCCTCGAAGATCAACTGACGCGCCAGGGCTTCCGACGGCTTTTCCACGAAACGCCGCACGGCGCGCGCCCCGCGACCGTCATCCTCGCCCGCAACGATATAGCCGAGCTCCACGTCCACTTCGTCGGGCTCCAGGCCAAGCAGGAGCACCTCCCGGTCGCGCCCTTCGAGCTGGGCAACGGCCTCTCGCAGGGCCTGCGCGAGCACCGCCTCGTCGCGCACGTGATGATCGGACGGCAACAGGATGATGCGGGCCTCGGGATCGCGCTCCATGATGTGCAGCAAGGGCAGCAGGATGCCGTTGCCGGTACCGCGGTTCTCGGGCTGGACGATCACGTTCGCGCTCGACATGTGTCGCAACGAGTGCTCCCACCACCGGCGGTGCTGGGCAGCGACGATGGTGCAAATGTGCTCGCGAGCCGCGACGGCTTCCGCGCGTTGCAGTGCCTCGTGCAACAGCGACAAGCCGCCATGAAGCGAACAAAACTGCTTCGGCACAGAGTGACCGCGCAGCGTGGTCGTCAGTCGTCTCAAGCGGCTGCCCTCCCCTGCCGCCAGCACCAGGGCCCACGCACATCCACCGTTTCCCATCGTTGCGCTCCTGATCTATGTCCAACCGTACCGTTGTCGATGCATCCTCCGCACTTGCGCGATCGGGCCGCGTGGCCGCGGCAGGTCGTTCGCGATGAGCACGCGCTGGCGCACGGCCGTCCGCGCACCGCCGGCGCAGAGCATGGCGCCATGCGCGAGCTGTCCAGCCATGCGCACGAATCCGCCAGGACAGGCGGCACGCCTCGGCCAGCCCTGCAATGAAGGTCAGCAAGCCGCACGCAGCATCGTTGCAATGAGCGTGACCGCGCACCGGGTCATCGCGCCGGCGCGAGTGCAACGACATGCACGGCATGACGCACACTGTGCGCCATCTGACAGCGGTCAAAAAATGGGGGTTTTCTCGTAGTGGGCGTGTGCGCCCGTCGCGAGCTGCGACGGGGCGAGGAACATCGAATGTCCGTGAGGGACGGCCGTGGCTAGGCGGCGCTCAACTCGGCGATGGCTTCCAGCAGCGCCTCGGTATCGACCGGCTTGCTCAAGAACCGGCACTTGGCGACCGGCGTCTTGAGCGAACGCAGTACGGTCGGCAGATCGCCACTCAAAACGATGCCCGGCACCTCGTATCCCAGCCGCTCACGCAAGCCGAGCAGCATATCGAGGCCCGTGTGCTTGCCATCGAGATGGTAGTCCGCGATCACGACATCGCCGCGCCTGAAGCCATCGAACAGGGTCTGCGCCTCCGGTACCGAGGTCGCGCTCACCGTCTCATGTCCCTCGAGCTTGAGGAACAGCTCGGTCGCCAGGCGCACGCTGTCGTTGTCTTCCACCAGGAACAGGCGTGGCCGGCTGCGCTCCTCCTCATCGTTCTGCATGGCGGGATCTTCCGCCGCCGCGCGGGGCGCGGCCACCAGGAACCGGGCGGGAATGCTGACACAGGCTTGCGTCCCCTCCCCGACCTTGGAGGTGATCCGCACCTGCAGATCGAGCAGGTTCGCGACCTCTTTCACGATGGCCAGCCCCAGACCGACGCCCATGCGTTTGGTTCCGTGGGTGTCGACCTGGTAATACTCGTCGAAGATGCGCTCGAGCTTGTCCTCCGGAATGCCGATGCCGGTGTCCTCGATGATCACCGTCGCGCCTTCGTCATCCGTGTCGCAGCGCATGCGCACCGTCCCTCGATCGGTGTACTTGAGGGCGTTGCCGAGCAGGTTCTGCAACAGCTGATGGAAGAGCGTGGGATCGGTCGAGATCACCACGGGCGAGTCCTCGACTTGCAAGTCGATGTCGCGGGTGCGCGCCACCGACTCGAACTCCGAGCGCAGCTTGGCAAACACCTCGTGCAGCGGCACGTGAGCCGCGACCGGCTGGATCGCGCCCGATTCCAGCCGGCTGATGTCGAGCAGCGCATTGAGCAGGCGGGTCATGCTCTCGATGGCCTCGCTCTGCTGCGC
>QGUO01000018.1 GCA_003242495.1 Pseudomonadota bacterium
CGCGGGCGCGTCTCGAGCGACGCGCCGTCGCCGGACGACGACAGGACGCTCGCGGCCGGGGGCGCCGGTTCCTGCGAGCAGGCGGCGCACACGGCAAGCACGGCCAGACCGGACGCCGTCTTGAGTAGCGTTGAAGGGCGGATGGATTGCATGAAAGTCCTCATTGTTGTCGGGGGTGTCGGATTCGCGGCGGCACATTCTAGCGTCGAATCCGCCCCCGAGGCCCGGCGCATGCGCGGGAGGACAGATCGGCGTGCCCCGGTGGGCGTACAAGGCCGAGGCATTCAGGCCCAAGCCCGACCGCCCTGATGTGCCCGAACGCTTCGATTGCCGAGGCTTGCTTTGCCGCGCGGTTCCACGGGCCCGGCACGAACCCCGAATTCATGAGCCAGGGTCCATGAACCCCGAATTCATGGCCCAGGGTCCACGAGCCAGGAGGGCTGCGCCTGCGTGGCAGGCCGGCGGCTCAGGCGCCGGCGGCGCTGGCCGCCTCGATCATGGCAACGACCTCGGGGACGGTCTTGTGATCGCGCCCGCCGGCATTGCCGACGACCGCATCGAGGGGTGTCTTGCCGGCGGCATCGGCGATGTCGACGCGTGCGCCGTGGTCGAGGAGGTACTGCACGACGCGCGCCCAGCCCCAGTTGATGGCGCCGTACAGGGCCGTCTGGCCCTGGCGGTTGGTCATCGAGCTCGGCCGGGCGATCCGCGCGGTGCGGCTCGAGGTGTCGGTGACGCGCGCATTCACGTCGGCGCCCGCCTGGCGCAGGATCTCCAGCGTGGCGAGCGCGCGCGACTCGACGTCGCCGTCGTAGTTGCCGCGCGGGTCGCGCACCGACACGCCCAGGCCGGCAGCGGCCATGAAGGGCGTCACGCCCATGACGTTCGGCAGGTCCACCCGTGCGCCGTGCTCGAGCAGCACGCGGATGGCCTCGTCATCGAACGAGACCGCCGCGCGCAGCAAGGGGGTGGCGCCGGTGGTGAGCAGGTCGTCCGTGAACCGGCCGCTGTTGCCGCCGCGCCCGGGGCGATGCATGTTGAGCTGCGGGTTGGGGTCGACCCCGGCGGCGAGCAGCCGGCGCACGATGTCGATGGCGCGCGGCCCGTCCGCCGGCTGGGGCGGCGGCGCACCGAAGCGCGGCCGGAAGGAATTCATGTCGACGGCGATGTACAGCGCGGTGCGGCCCCACCAGTCCCAGAGGTGGGGATTGGCGCCGCGCTCGAGCAGGTAGGCCGCCGTCGCGAAATGCATGTTGTCGAGGGCGATCATCAGCGCCGTCACGCCATCCGGCGAGGGCTTGTCGATGTCGGCACCGGCCGCGAGGAGGTGCTCGACGCAGCGGGTGCAGCCCGAGCGTGCCGCGTAGAGCAGGGCGGTCAGCCCGCCCGTCGGGCGATATTGGGCACGCGGCTCGGAGGTGATCTGGTTCGGCCAATCGTTGTGGGCCGCGCGTGCCTCGACGTCGGCGCCCGCAGCGATCAGGAAGGCGGTCATGTCGGCGTGCCCGCTGCCGGCCGCCCACATGAGCGCCGTCTGCCGGCGCCAGCGCTCCCGTGCGTTCACGTCGGCGCCGTGGCGCACCAGCGCGTCCGCCACCTCGACCACGCCGGTACGGGCGGCCAGCATCAGCGCCGTCTGGCCGTCGGGGTTCGCGGCGTCGGCGTCGGCGCCGGCCTCGAGCAGCAGCGTGACGAGCTCCGGATGGGCGAGCTTCACCGCCTCGGCCAGCGGCGTGGAGCCGAAGGCGTTCATGGCATTGGGATCGGCGCGCCGGCGCAGCAGCGCGCGCGTGAGCTCGACGTCCACGTTGTGAACCGCCCAATGCAGCGCGGTGGTGCCGTCCGCCTGGGCGGCATGGACGTCCGCTTTCTTGCGCAGCCACTGCAGCGCCGCGTCGCGCTCGCCGGCTTGGACGAGGTCGGCGAGCGGCGCATCGGCCTGTGCGCTCGCGGCCAGGGCCAGCATGCCGAACGCCGCGGCGAGAACCCTGCGATGGATGGTGGTGTACAGCCAGCGTGTCATGTCCGGTGCCTAGACGATGTCGTGCGACAGGGTGTTGTGATGGGCCCAGAAGCCCTTGTGGGCGTCGTACACGAACTTGTGCGGGTCCTGCCAGGTGAGCGCATGCCCCTCGGTCACGCCGGCCTCGACCATGGCGTCGGTGGAGTAGCCCTGGCGGATGAGCTCCACCATGCGATCGAACACGCGGCTCAGGACGTCGTGCTCGCGCTGCAGCTCGGCGCGCCCGATGACCGGACCTTGCGCGGCCACGATGCGGGTGTGCTCGTCGGCCAGCTCGAGCAGCCGTGCCAGGGCATCGATGCGTCCGCCCAGCCAGCCGCCGCCGAACCAGTCGAGCTCGGGATCGCCGGCGGGCGCCGCGGCATCGCCCACGGCGAGCACGTTGGAATCGCGGAAGAAGACGTAGATATCGCCGTCGGTGTGCGCCTGCAGGAGGTGGCCGTAGTCGATGCGCTCGTCCGCGACGCGCAGGCTGCCTTCGGTGTAGAAGGACTCGCTCGGCCGGGCAGGCTCCGGGAGCGCCGGCTCGTACCGGTCCTCGGGACCGATGTAATAGCCCGTCGCCAGGCGCAAGCGGGTTTTCTCGTGCGCCACGATGCGCGCGCCGGCGCGCCCGAAGGCCTCGTTGCCGCCGGTCTGTGCGCGATGCCAGTGGGTATTGAACAGGGTATGCACCCGTGCACCGACATCGAGCGCGCGCAGCGCCTGCGTGAGAGCCGCGTCATGACCGGGTGCGCCGCTGTCGACCAGCAGCAGGCCTTCGGCGCCGCGCAGCGCCAGAACGTTGGCGCCGACGCCCTGGATCAGGGCCAGGCGTTCGTTCAGGCGCACGCTGGTCGCCCGGGCGGGGCCGGCGCTCCAGGCGGGCAGCGGCGCGAGCGCGAGGCCCGCCAGGCCCAGGGCGCTTCGCAGGATGGATCGGCGGTCGACTGTTCGGGTCATGCGCAGGCTCGCTGGCTTGACTGGCAGGGTTGATGAGTCATCAGGCACATCTCAGGGCGCCGGGACGCCGTGGCCTCATACCCCGGCGATGGTCCCGGTGCTGTCCGCGAATTGGTCCTCCTCGAAGCCGACCTTCTTGAGCAGCGTCAGGTGCAGGTTGGCGAGCGGCGTGCGCTCCGGTGGCACCACATGCCGGCCGCCTTGCAGCGTGCCGCAGCCGCCGCCCACCAGGATGTTCGGCAGCGGATAGTTGTTGTGCCGGTCGCTGTTGCTCATGTTCGAGCCGTACAGGAACATCGAGTGATCGAGCAGCGAGCCGTCGCCGTCCGGGATGGCGGCCAGCTTGTCGAGGAAATCGGCGAAGCGTTCCATGTGCCAGCGCTGGATGCGCACCAGCCGGTGCATCTTCTGGATGTCGTTGGCATGGTGTGAGAGGGGATGGAACGAGTCGGGCACGCCGATGTGGTTGTAGGTGCGATTGGTGCCTTCGGAAACCATCATGTACGTGACCACGCGCGTGAGATCCGCCTGGTACGCGAGGGCGATGAGATCGAACATCAGGCGCACCTGCTCGTCGAAGTTGTCGAGCTCCCCGAAAGGCGCGCGTGGCAGCTCCACGCCCGACAGGTCACGCGAGGTCGCCATGGCGACGCGCCGCTCGATCTCGCGCACGGTATCGAGATAGCCATCGAGAATGATCCGGTCGCTCGGGCCGATCTCGCGCTTGAGCTCGCGGGTGCGCTCGGCGATGAGGTCCAGGATGCTGGTGGTCTGGCGCACCAGCGCTGCGCGCTCCTCCGCGGTGTCGCCTTCGCCGAAGAGCTGGATGAAGATCTTGCGCGGGTTGTACTCCATGGGCAGCGGCGAGTGCGCGTTGCGGAACGACAGGGTCGAGCTGTAGTAGCAGCCGCCGCTGCCGCCGCCGCAGGCGGCCACCTGGATGGTGGTCTCGGAGGCGACCTCCAGCGAGGGCAGCGCAGTCTCCTGGCCGATGCGGCTGGCGATGATCTGATCGAGGGTGGTGGCCATGTGCGCACCGCGCGCGTCGCTCGGCGGGCGCACGCCGCTCAGCCAGGTGGCGGGATTGAGGGTGTGCACGGAGTTCGCGCTCGCGGCGTTCTCGAGATTGGCGAACGAAATCACCTGGTGCTTGTGTTTCTCGAGCGGCGCCATGATGGGGCTCAGCTTGAAGTCCTTGCCCGAGCCGCTCGGCGTCCAGTGGTCCATGGCCGCACCGTGCGGGGTGTTGTCCATGATGGCGCCGTGGGGGATGTAGAAGAAGCCGGTACGCAGCTTCGGCTGCGCGGCGGTGCGCGCGAGCGCGGTGCCGGCCGGGATCATGGCATCGAGCAGCGGCAGGCCGACCGCCACGCCGAGGCCGCGCAACACGGTTCTGCGGGAGAGATGTTTCTTCGTGAGGAACATGCGGCTACCCCTCTTCAGTCGCCTGATCCATGTACCGGACGATGCAGGGCTACCTGCGGCGTGGGCTCGCCGGGCAGGTGCGGCCTGCCTTGCATGCGGAAGGCATCGCTCGCGACGATGCCGCGGATGATGGCCGAGAACCGGTAATTATCCCGGGCGGCGGCGCGCACGATGGCGCGCACCTGCGGCATGTCGTGCCACTCGAGCTCGCGGTTGAGCGCGTACATCAGCAATTTCTCGGTGAGCGCCTGCACGAACTGTTCGGGCCGGCGCATCAGCTCGCGGCGCAGCTCGACCGGGCCGTCGATGTGCGCGCCGTTCGGCAGCACCGTGCTGGCATCGATGGGCTCGCCGGCGTCAGGATCCCAGTCGCGCCACCGGCCGGTCACATCGAAATTCTCGAGCGCAAACCCGATCGGATCGATCACCCCATGGCACTGGTTGCAGCTCTTCTCCGTGCGGTGAAACTCCAGTCGCGCACGCAGCGTCTTGGGGGTGCTGCCGCTCTCGGGCGACAGGTCGGTCTCGACCCCGGGCGGTGGCGGGGTCGGCGGGGTGCCCATCAGCTTCTCGAGCACCCAGGCACCGCGCAGCACCGGTGAGGTGCGATCACCGTAGGAGGTACGCAGGTGCGTCGCGCCCTTGCCGAGCACGCCCCAGCGTGTCTCGTCGGCGAGCTGCACGCGCCGGAACTGCGGCCCGTGCACCCCCTGAACGCCGTAATGGCGTGCCAGGCGCTCGTTGAGGAAGGTGTGGTCGGCCGTGAGCAGGTCGAGCACGCTGCGATCCTCGAGCAGGATGCTGGCCACGAACAGCTCGATCTCGCGCGCCAGGTCCGCGCGCAGCTGCGGGGTGAACGTCGGGAACAGGCGTGGATCGGGCTCGACGGCGTCGAGATCGTCCAGGTTGAGCCACTTGAGCGCGAAGCCGGTCACCAGCATGCGGGCACGCGCATCGGCGAGCATGCGTCGCACCTGCGTCTGCAGCACCTTGGGTCTGCCGAGCTTGCCGGCCTCGGCGAGCCGGAGCAGCTCGGCATCGGGACCCTGGCTCCACAGGAAGAAGGCGAGCCGTGAGGCGAGCGCCAGGTCGTCGAGCGGGTATGCCTCGGCGAGGGCGGCATCGGCGTCGTCGCGCGGACGAATGGCCCGGAACAGGAAATCCGGGCTCGAGAGGATGGCCGTCACGAGCTGCGTGATGCCGTGGTCGAAGCTGCCGCCCTCGGTGCGTCCGACCTCGTAGAAGGGCATCAGCCGCTCGATGTCACGCGGCTCGACGGGGCGGCGGAACGCGCCCCGTGCCAGGTGTCTGGCGATGCGCTCGGCACAGGCGCGCTCCTCGGCGGTGCTCGCCTCGGGCGGCGGTTGACATACGAAGATCTTCTCGCGACTCGGCGTGCTCGAGATGCCCTTGACCGCATACGGGCCGGTCACCTCGATGCCGTCGAGCAGGCGCGGTACCCGCAGGCGGTTGAACAGGCCAGCGCCGATGTACTCGTCGGTGAGCGCGCGGGCGCGCTCGACGAAGGTGACGACCACCTCGTGCGTGCCGGCCTGCGCCTCGATGGGGATATCGGCGAAGCGTTCCATGATGGCGGCACGTCCGTCCGCGCCTTGGCGGTCGACCAGCGCCAGGTCCTCCGGGCCGCCCACGTCCTGACGAAACACTTCGCGACCGGCGACGAGCACGACGAGCGTGTGGCGCGATTCGGCTGCCGCGGGGTACAGGCCGATGTCGAGATCGAGGATGCTGAGGCGGTACTCGCCGTCGGCGGGGAAATGGTGCTTGAAGGACATGCCGCCGCGGGTGCCGAGCGGCAGGCCGGGCACGAAGGCATCCTGTGAGCCGCCGGGCGCCGGATAGAAGGCGCTGGCGGGCCTGGGCGACGGATCACCGACGGCCAGTCGTGCCACGGTGCGCGCGGCGGCGATGTACTGGTCCAGGAATGCCGGCGAGACGCTCAGCGCCGCAGCGATGTTGTCGAAGCCTTCGACTTCGATCTCCGGCGGCAGCAACTGCGCAACGTCGATCGACACGCCGAGCAGACTGCGCACGGCATTCGCATATTCGGTACGGTTCAGACGCTGGATGGGAACATGGCCGGCCGGCGGCGCCTGGCCGCTCGAGTCCAGATAGCCTTCGAGCCAGCTCACCAGACCATCGATGTCTTCTTGATCGGGCTGCGGATCGCCGGGCGGCGGCATCAGCCGGCCGCGCATCCGGCGCACGGTCGATTCCCAGATCTCCGGCTCGTGGGGAATGGTCTCGGGCGAGAGCGTGTCGAAGGCGATGCCGCCGGCCCAGTCGATGGCGTTATGACAGTCGTTGCAATATTGCTCGATGAGCGGCCAGAATCGCTCGCCTTGGCGGGCGTGCGCCGCCGCCGCGGCGCTTGGCCCCGCCGCCTGTGCACAGGTCACTGCACCGGCGGCGAACAGAACGATGCAAAGCAGAGACGTTGGTCGTTGCATGGCTGTCGTGCGCATCCGATCCGGCCAGCCGGAGCGGTCGATCCCGTCGTTCTTGCTGGCGGTTCAAGTACACCAGAGTTTGGCTCAGCTGCAACGCAAGTGCTTGCCGAAACACGCTTCTTAACATCCTGCCGACACGTCCGAGGTATCCTTGACGCCTCGGAGGTTTTGTCATTCTGCGTCAACGGCCCGGTCAGCGCCGACCATTCGCAGGCTGCCGGCCTCGCCCAAGAATCGTTGGTCACAATCACGAGGCTCGGCGAAGGCGCCTGGCATCGGCAGGGCACATGATTCGGACGGTCATTGCATGGGGGTAACCATAGTGAGTCGTATCGTGGCTTTGGCGCTGAGCGCCACGCTGTCCGTTGCCTTGGTGGGATGTCAGCGATCAGAAGCGCCGGTATCCGCAGCCAACGTCAATGCCGAGCGCCTGCTCGGCGGCGAGCCGGGACAATGGATGACGTATGGCGGGAACTACGAAGAGCATCGCTACAGCACGCTCGCGCAGATCAACCGCGACAACGTCAAGGATCTCGGCCTGGTCTGGTACGCGGATTACGACACCAATCTGCAGCAGACCGGCACGCCGCTGTACATCGACGGGGTGATCTATGTGTCGACCGCGTGGAGCAAGGTGTTTGCGTTCGACGCGAAGACCGGCGAACAGCTCTGGCGGTATGACCCGAAGGTGCCGGGCGAGTGGGGCGTGAAAGTCTGCTGCGGCATGGTGAACCGCGGCATCGCCGCATGGAACGGCAAGATCTTCGTCGGCACGCTCGATGCGCGCCTGGTGGCGATCGACGCCAAGACCGGCCAGGAAGCCTGGTCGACGCTCACCATCGATGAGGATCAGCTCGACTCGCCGCTGCAGCGCTATTCGATCACCATGGCGCCGCGCGTGGTGAAGGGCAAGGTGCTCATCGGTGCCTCCGGCGCCGAGTTCGGCGTACGCGGTTTCGTGAGCGCCTACGATGCAGAGACCGGCGAGATGGCCTGGCGCTTCTATACCGTGCCCGGCAATCCGGCGGACGGCTTCGAGAACGAGCAGATGCGCATGGCCGCCGAGACCTGGGGCGGCGAGTGGTGGAAGGTCGGCGGCGGCGGCACCGTCTGGGACGGCCTGGTCTACGATCATGTGAACGACCTGATCTTCGTGGGGACCGGCAACGGCACGCCCTGGAACCAGCGCATGCGCGATCCCACGGGCGGCGACAACCTGTTCATCGCCTCCATCCTGGCGCTCAAGCCCGACACTGGTGAGTACGTCTGGCACTACCAGACCACGCCCGGCGATACCTGGGACTACGACGCCACCAGCCCGATGATGATCCTCGACCTGACCCTCGACGGGCAGGAGCGGCGCGTCGTGGTGCAACCCTCCAAGAACGGCTTCCTGTACATCCTCGATGCGGCCACGGGCGAGCTGCTGCGCGCCGATGCGTTCACCGAGGTCAACTGGGCCGATGGCGTGGACCTCGAGACCGGCCGGCCGCTGGAGCGTCCCGAGGCGCGCTATGACGAAGGCAAGCCCTTCAACCTGCTGCCCGGCGTGCAGGGTGCACATGGCTGGCACTCGAATGCCTATCACCCCGAGACCGGGCTGATCTACATCCCGACCCAGCACGCGTACTTCCCGATGATCCACGATCCGGACTACAAGCAAACGGACGTGGGGTACAACCTCGGCATCGATTTCTCCGCGCCGTTCACGTTCTATCGTGACAATCCCAATGCGCCGCGCGACTTCGTCGGCTACCTGAAGGCGTGGGATCCGGTCGCAGGCAAGGAAGTGTGGCGCGGCGAGATCAACCAGGGTCCGACCGGCGGCGCGCTCGCCACGGCCGGCGGCCTGGTGTTCCAGGGCGGTGGCAGCAGCAACGAGTTCCGTGCCTATGACGCGGTCACGGGCGAGAAGCTCTGGAGCATGGATGCGCAGACCGGCGTGCTGGCCGGCGCCATCACCTTCGAGCTCGACGGCAAGCAGTACATCGCGGCCAGTGTCGGCGGTGCGCCGATGGGCGATTACTACGCGCCGAACTACTCGCGCATGCTGGTCTTCGGTCTGAACGGCACGGCCAAGCTGCCGCCGGTGCGCGAGTACACGCCGCGTCCGCTCGATCCGCCGCCGGCGGAAGCGCCCGAGGAAGTCGTGGCGGCCGGACGCGACCAGTACGGCAAGTACTGCGCCGCCTGCCACGGCGACGGCGGTCGCACGCGCGGCGCCACGTTCCCGGACCTCACGCGTACGCCGATGCTCCATTCGCAGGACGCATTCGACAACGTGGTCCTGAACGGTGCGCTGGCGCAGCGCGGCATGGCGTCCTTCGCAGACGCCCTGACCAGCGAGGATACGAACGCCATCCGCGCCTTCCTCATTGCGCGGGCCAACGAAATGAAGAATGAGGTGCCGCCCACCGGGCCGCAGGCGCCCAGCCAGGCACACGAGTAGCCGGGCCGCCGCGGCGGCGGATGCCGGCCGCGGCGCTCGCGACCCTTTTGGCGGGCGGGCATGGCAGAGGCCGTGCCCGCCCGCGTTCTTTGTGGCGACCGACCAGGGTGCACGGCCGGGGCGCGGACGATGCGCCAGACCGCGGCACAGCGGCGGCGCTGCAGCGCCGAGTGTGCCGCCGGGCGCATGACGCACATTCATGCAGGCCGGGCGCCGACCAGGGCGTGACGAGACGGTCGGCGCGCCGCAGTCCGGGAGCGCGCTAGTGCAGCGCGGCCAGTTGCGGGAAGATGCTTTCCTTGTAGAACGACAGGGCCGTGAGGGACTCCACGTCGACCTCGTGGCGGCGTGCGTAATACTCGATCAGCGCATCGGAGTCGGACAGGAAACGATCGGGCTCGACCTCCACGGTCGGAAACGTCACATCCCGACCGGTCGCCTCCCTCAGCCGTTGCTTGATGCGTTCGAACTCGGGGTCCTGCGGATCGCAGCGAACGACCTGGATCTGATCCAGCAGTCCCGCCTCCGACATGAACAGCAGGTATTTGAACGAGAACGGGCAGCCCGACAACAGGTAGGCAGACGCCTTGAATGTCTCTTCGGCCATGACGAGCCTCCGCGCGACTATCTTCGGGATAACGCGGGCAGGGTGGCGGAAGTTTCCGTTCAGGAACGGTCGCGCCCGCACGGCGGACGACGTCCGGGCCGCGAGGGGTCGGACTTGAATCGACGCCTCGTGGATTCATGGGCGACGGAGCCGGAGGCGATGTGCCGGACTTGCCCCTTTCCGCTATGGCGCTTTGCAGTGCAACGCTCATCATCGCCATTTCACAGGCGGCCAGCGCATGCGAGGTGTGTCATGGGTATTCTCGACCAGGCGAAGGGCATGTTGGGCGGTGGACAGGGCAGCGGCGTCCAGGGGGTATTGGTGCAGCAACTCACCGGGTTGCTGAGCAAGCCCGGTGGACTCAGCAATCTCACCCAGTCGTTTCAGCAGCAGGGACTGGGTGACGTGCTGCAATCCTGGTTCGGCTCAGGGGAGAACAAGCCCATCTCTCCGTCGCAGGTCGAGCAGGTGCTGGGCAGGAACAAGGTCGACAGCATGGCGCAGAAGGCCGGGGTAAGCACGGCCGACGCGAAGAGCGAGCTCTCCGGGATCATGCCGAAGATCATGGACAGGCTGTCGCCGGACGGCCAAGTGCCGGACGAGGGCCAGATCGGCTCGCGCCTGTCCTCGCTCAAAGGAATGTTCGGGAAGTGAGTCGCGCGCCGGCGGCCGTGAGGGCGCCGGTATGACCCTTCGAGGGCGGCAGACGCGCGGTGCGGGCCCCCAAAGGGTACGGGCATGCCCAGCGCGGCTGCCGCGGACGGGTGGCGTGGCAGCGACGCGCAAGGAACCGCCGGGCCGCTCAGCCCGCGAGCCGTTGTGCGAGCCTGGCGCAGCGTGTAAACAGCCGCTCGTCCCCTAGACGCGTGGTCCAGGCATCGAAGGCCGGGGTGGGGCCCCGCCACGCCAGGTCCTCGACCCGGGCGCGGAGCGGCGCATCGCGCCGCAGCGTCGCCAGGTTCTTGAACAACAGCGCTTGTTCGCGCCGCTCGCCGAGCACGTCGGGCGGAAAGTCTTCGATGCGACCGTAGCGGTTCAGGAGCCGGGCGGCGCCGACCGGGCCGATGCCCGCCAGCCCGGGATAGCCGTCGGCGGTGTCACCGACCAGCCCGAGGAAGTCCGGAATCAGCGCCGGCTCGACCCCGAACTTGGCTTTCACGGCCGCCTCGTCACGAATCTGTTGCGTGCGCCGGTCGATTTGTACCACGCGTTCGCCCTGCACGCATTGCGCCAGGTCCTTGTCAGGTGTCCAGATGCACACCTTCTCGACCCGCGCGTCGCTGGCCGCGATCGCGGCTGCGGAGGCCAAGGCATCGTCGGCTTCCAGCTCGGTCATGGGCCAGACGGCAACGCCCATGGCAGCCAGCGCCTCTTCGAGCGGATGGAACTGGGCGAGCAGGGCGGGATCGACCCCTTCGCCGGTCTTGTAGCCGGGCCACAGCTCGTTGCGGAACGACTCGATGACGTGATCGGTGGCAACGCCGAGATGCGTGGCGCCTTCCTCGATCATTTGCAGGCAGGTGTTCAGCACGCCCGACACGGCGCCGTAAGGCTTGTCCTTGCCCTTGTTGAACCGGCGCAGACCGTAGAAGTGACGGAACAGCTCGTAGGTGCCGTCGATGAGATGGACGATCATGGCGCTCCCTGAAAGGTGTCGACGGACGCAACCATAGCAGCCCGGCCGCCGGGCAGGGCACTTGGGCGGAGGTTCGGGCCGTACGGGCGGCGGATCGAATGGTTCACGTCGGCGCCTGGCCGGTGCCGGTCCGCCGGCTCGTCAGGTGCGTGCGCCGATGCCTCGAGCGTCCGAGCCTACGCATCCCGCAGACGCCGGTCGAGGTCGGCACAGGCGGAGGCGATTGGCCGGGCGATGGCGCGGGAACCCGGTCGAGGGACGGCGCGTCGATCTGCTGCGCGCGGGGGCATTCCCCGGTCCCCTCCGATCAGGAGGCCCGATGGCCGACAGCGTCAGTCGAAGATCGTTGAGAAGCCGCTTGTGGTTCGATGACCCGAGCAACTGCAAGATGACGGCGCTCTACCTGGAGCGGTATCTCAACTACGGCCTGACGCAATCTGAGCTGCAGTCCTCCAGGCCGATCATCGGCATTGCCCAAACCGGAAGCGATCTCGTTCCCTGCAACCGGCATCATCTGCAACTCGCCCAGCGGGTCAAGGACGGTGTGCGCGATGCGGGAGGCGTGCCGCTCGAGTTCGGTGTCCATCCCCTGCAGGAAACGGGCAAGCGTCCGACTGCGGCGCTCGACCGCAACCTCGCTTACCTGAGCCTCGTCGAGATTCTGTACGGCTATCCGCTGGACGGCGTGGTGCTCACCACCGGATGCGACAAGACCGTGCCGGCCTGTCTCGGCGCGGCGATCACGGTCAACATCCCGGCCATCGTGCTGTCCGGCGGGCCGATGCTCAATGGTTACTACAAGGGCGCGCTCGCGGGCTCCGGAACCGTGATCTGGGAGGCGAGGCGCCTGCTGGCGGCCGGGGAGATCGGCCATCGCGAGTTCATGGCCATGGCGGCGGCGTCCGCGCCGAGCGCCGGCCATTGCAACACCATGGGCACCGCCAGCTCGATGAACGCGCTCGCCGAGGCGCTCGGGATGTCGCTGACCGGGTGCGCCGCCATTCCGGCGCCCTACCGCGAGCGGGCACAAATGGCCTATGAGACCGGATATCGCATCGTGGGCATGGTCGAGGAGGGCCTCGCGCCACTGAGCATCCTCCAGCGCCCGGCGTTCGAGAATGCCATCAGGGTGGCGGCGGCCCTGGGGGCATCCACCAACAGTCCCATTCATGTCAACTGGTTGGCCCGTCAGGCCGGCGTGCAGCTGGGCGACGCGGACTGGAACGCGCTCGGGCACGAGATTCCGCTGCTGGTCGACTGCATGCCGGCGGGCGAGTACCTGGGCGAGGATTTCTACCGGGCGGGCGGCGTGCCGGCGGTGATGAGTGAGCTGCTGCGCGCCGGGAAGCTCGATCCGCAGCCGCTGACGGTATCCGGACAGCGCATCGGTGAGGCGGTCGGGGACAAGGAGGCCACCGACCGACGCGTCATCCGCCCCTACGCCGAGCCGCTCGCGAAGGACGCGGGCATGTTGATGCTGAGCGGCAACTTGTTCGACTCGGCGGTGATGAAGACCTCGGTGATCAGTCCGGAGTTTCGTCGCACCTGGCTGTCCGACCCGAACGATCCGGATGCCTTCGTCGCGCGGGCGATCGTGTTCGAGGGCCCGGAGGATTATGACGAGCGGATCAACGACCCGACGCTCGAGATCGATGAGCGCTGCATCCTGGTGATGCGCCATGTCGGGCCCGTCGCATACCCCGGCGCCGCCGAGGTGGTGAACATGCAGCCGCCCGATCGACTGATCGCCAAGGGGATCCTCACCCTGCCCACACTGGGAGACGGTCGACAGAGCGGCACGTCGGCCAGCCCCTCCATCTTGAATGCTTCACCCGAGGCCGCTGCGGGCGGCGGGCTCGCCCTGCTCGAGACCGGGGACCGGATCCGTGTGGATCTCGGCAGGAGGCGGGTGGATCTGCTCGTGTCGCAGGAGACGCTCGCGGCGCGCAGGGGCCGCCAGGCGCCGAGGACATGGACCGATGAGACACCCTGGCAGGAGATCTATCGCCGCCTGGTCGGGACCCTGAGCGAAGGGGCGTGCCTGGAATTCGCCCTGAAGTACCGGGACGTAGTCGCGGCGCATGCCGCGCCGCGGCATTCGCATTGATGGAGACCGCTCGATGGCGCTCAAGGTGCTCGTGGCGGACTACGACTTCGGTGATACGTCCATCGAGCGGGAGATCGTGCGGCGGGCAGGGATGGCGTTCGAGGCGGCCCAGTGCAAGGGCGAGCGGGACCTGATCGAGGCTGCGCGCGACGTCGACGCGCTCCTGGTCCAGTATGCGGAGGTGCGTGCGCAGGCCATCCAGGCACTGCCCAGGCTCAAGGTGATCGCCCGGTACGGAACGGGCGTCGACACGGTGGACGTCGATGCAGCCACGGCACACGGCATCCAGGTGACCAATGCGCCGAACGAGTGGTGCGCCGACGAGGTCGCCGACCACGCGGTCGCCTTGCTCCTGGCATTGATCCGGAAAGTCGCGGTCTATGATCAGATGACACGCGAAGGCGTCTGGCATTGGCGTGCCGGAAGGCCCATCCATCGCATCGCCGGCAAGGTGCTGGGGCTGCTGTCCTTCGGCGCCATTTCCCAACGAGTGGCAGGACGCATGTCCGCGTTCGGCGCCATGGTTTGCGCCCACGATCCCTACCAGCGGGATGAGGCCATGCGCGCGCACGGCGTGACCCCGGTAGGCTTCGACGAGCTGCTCGAGCGCTCGGACTACCTCGTGATCCAGGCACCGCTGACCGCGCAGACCCGGGGACTGTTCGGCGAACGAGAGCTCAGGCGCATGAAGCCCACGGCGTTCCTCGTCAACACCGCGCGCGGCCCGATCATCCAGGACCGCGCGCTGTACCGCGCGGTGCGCGAAGGATGGATCGCCGGCGCCGGCCTGGACGACCTCGAGGAAGAACCCGCCAAGCAACGGGACTGGCAGCCGGACAATCCGCTGTTCGGGATGGCGAACGTCCTGATCTCGCCGCATGCTGCCTATTACTCGGAGGAGTCCATCGCGCTGGTCCGCAACATCGCGGCCGAGGAAGCCGTACGCGTCCTGCGCGGCGAGACGCCCCGCTATCCGGTGAACCGGGTGTTCGAGCAGGCGGGCGGCTAGCCGACTGCAGGTAGCGACCGGTATGGCGGCGGTCGGCTGCGTCGTTGCTGTCGTGCGGGGCTCAGCGCGCCCGGATCCTTTAATGTGCGCCGGCGTCCGGTGACGACCCGGACGCCCGCTCGCCTTTGGGGCTACAGGGTGCAGTCGAAGTGATAGACGTGGTACACCGGCCTGCTCGGATCGATCGTCTTGTTCTCGATCCCCACCCTCACTCCCCTATGTGACGAGGTGCTGCGCGTGGTCGTGTTGACGGTGACGACGCAGCCCTGGTACTTGGTCCGCATCGTACGGGGTCGCCCGGGCGCCTGACAATCGACCGGGAAGCTTGGATGGGGCGGCATGGACGATGCCCGCGGCGGGACAGGGGAGCGCGGAGGGTCCCCAAGCGGCCGGTCGCCCGGTCGTCGCAGGGATCAGCGGCTGACTACGCGGGGGATTCGGGGAGCGCTGCGCGAGACGCTGCGGCGCTTGTTTCTGGGCCAGCAGATGGCTCCCCGGGCCGGATTCGAACCAGCGACCAACGGATTAACAGTCCGTCGCTCTACCACTGAGCTACCGGGGAACGGTGCAAGGGCTTGAAGGCGCGCGATTGTGCGGAAGCGCGCCGGGGGTGTCAAGGAACGCGGGCCGGTCCGCGGGCCGCACGGCCCCAGGATACGACAGTCCTCGACCAAAGTCCTCGATCAGCGCGGGCGCGACGCTTGGAGCGCGATGTTGCGGCGGCTGACGCCGCAAACGATGCGCTGGACGCGTTCGCGGCTGATCTGCAGGTGGCGGGCGGCCATGCCCGGGGTCATTCCGTGGCGGGTCACCAGGGTCCAGACCCGCAAGGCGTACTCGGATGGTCGGCGTACTCTGGTCTGCGACATGTTGCCCTCGCGCTGTCTGTCGACAACGGTAGGCCATGTCGATGGGAAGGGCTGCCGGCGCGAGCCTGAAGGCCAGGGGAGGCGGACCCGCAGGGCTCCGATCAGGCCGGCCGGGACTCGGGATGCAACCTGAGCTCCGAGCGCGCCGCGCGCGGGAGCCCGGGCCTGCGCGTAGCGCCCGCTGGCCGCCGCGGCCTGGGTGCGCTCGCTACGCTTCCTGCGCCGCTCGCAGCGCCTTGTCCATGCGCCGCAGCGCCTCTTCCAAGGTCTGCATGCTGCACGCGAACGACAGGCGCATATGGCCCGGCGCCCCGAACCCGCTGCCCGGGACCACCGCCACCCCCGCGTGGTTGAGCAGGTACTCGCAGAACGCGGTGTCGTCCTTGGCGCTGACGATCTCCATGGCGCGCTCGATGTGGGCGAATGCGTAGAACGTGCCGGCCCCGGGCAGGCAGGAGACGCCCGGCAGCTTGTTCAGCCCCTCCACCACGAAATCGTGCCGCTTCTTGAAATGCGCCGTCATCTCGCGCACGCATTCCTGGCCGGCGTTCAGGGCGGTCACGGCGGCCTTCTGCGCGATGGAGGAGGCGTTCGAGGAGCTCTGGCTCTGGATGGTGGCCATGGCGGTGACGATCTCCACCGGCCCGCCGCAGTATCCGATGCGCCAGCCCGTCATGGCGTAGGCCTTGGAGACCCCGTTGACCGTGACGGTGCGGTCGTAGAGCTCGGGGCACACGCTCGCCAGCGTGCAGAACGGCTCATCCGCCCAGTAGATGTGCTCGTACATGTCGTCCGGGCAGACGATGATCTGCGGGTGCCTCATCAGGACCTCGCCGAGCGCGCGCAGCTCCGCGCGCGTGTAGGCCGCCCCGGTGGGATTGCTGGGGCTGTTGAGGATGACGAGACGCGTTTTCGGCGTGATCGCCGCCTCGAGCTGCTCGGGGGCGAGCTTGTAATGCTGCTCCGGGCCCGCATAGGGCATGACCGGCACCCCGTCGGCCAGCAGCACCATGTCGGGGTAGGACACCCAGTAGGGCGCGGGGATCACCACCTCGTCGCCGGGGTCCACCACGGCCAGCACCAGGTTGAAAATGGTCTGCTTGGCGCCGCTCGAGACCAGGATCTGCGCACGCGTGTAGTCGAGGCCGTTCTCGCGCTTGAACTTGGCGATGATGGCGTCTTTCAGGTCCGCGTTGCCTTCCACCGGCGTGTAGCGCGTGAACCCACCGCGGATGGCCTCGACGCCCGCGTCGGCGATGTGCGCGGGGGTGTCGAAATCCGGCTCACCGGCCCCGAGCCCGATGATGTCCTTGCCCTCGGCCTTGAGCTGCGCCACCCGGCCGGTGAGGGCCACGGTGGGGGAGGGCTTGACGCGCTGCACGCGCTTGGAAACTGCTAGACTCATGGACGGACACTCAGGACGTGGTTTCAGGGACGCACGGGACGCTGACCGACACGATGACTTCAGGCACGGCGGACGCCCGGCGACGGCCCGCATTGTAGCCGCCCGGCACTCGCCCCTCACCTTGACGCCCGGCGCCCTGGGCGCAGACCTGGCGTGAACATGAGCATCAGGACCGAGCACCTTCCTTTCAAGCTGCACGCCCCCTACGAGCCGGCGGGCGATCAGCCCGAGGCCATCGCCAAGCTGGTCGAAGGGCTGGAGGCCGGGCTGTCGCACCAGACGCTGCTCGGGGTGACGGGCAGCGGCAAGACCTATTCCATCGCCAATGTCATCCAGCGTGTGCAACGCCCCACGCTCGTGCTGGCGCACAACAAGACGCTGGCGGCGCAGCTCTACGGCGAGTTCCGGGAGTTCTTTCCCGAAAATGCCGTGGAGTATTTCGTCTCGTACTACGATTACTACCAGCCCGAGGCGTACGTGCCGTCCTCGGACACCTTCATCGAGAAGGACGCGTCGATCAACCAGCACATCGAGCAGATGCGCCTGTCGGCCACCAAGGCGCTGCTCGAGCGTTCCGACTCCATCATCGTCGCCACGGTCTCGGCCATCTACGGCCTGGGCGATCCGCAGGCCTACCTGGAAATGGTGCTGCATCTCTCGCGCGGCGACCGCATCGATCAGCGCAGGGTGCTCAGGCGTCTGGCGGACATGCAATACACGCGCAACGAGATGGAGCTCACGCAGGGCACGTATCGCGTGCGCGGCGATGTCATCGACATCTTCCCGGCGGAATCCGAGCGCGAGGCGGTGCGCGTGGAGCTGTTCGACGATGAGGTCGAGTCGATCGTGCTGTTCGACCCCCTCACCGGCGAGGTCAAGCGCAAGGTGCCGCGCTACACGGTGTTCCCCTCGACCCACTACGTCACTCCGAAGGAGCG